>NZ_CABSQF010000006.1:0-161690 GCF_902479695.1 uncultured Phyllobacterium sp.
CGCCGGGGGCGTGTGGCAGGGCGGCACGGTGACGGCACCCATCGCCAAGGGCGAACTCATCACCAGCGCCAATGCCGCCCCCATCCCCGGCTCGAAGATCGTCGAACTGCGGAAGCGGCAGGACAAGCTCGTCTATGGCTGATTCGCGTCAAGCCGATTGACGCCACATTTGAGCCGTTCTGCCCCCAAGGGCAGGACGGCTTTTTATTTCGACCGTGAAACAAAATAACTTTATCGTTTGAAAACAAGGTCTTGACGAATGTGCGGGCGATGAAAACCGCCCGCAAATAAACCTGTATAAAACCTGCATCTCCTTGAAAAAGCCGTGTCAAGTGCCAATATTAATAAATGGTTAACGACTGAGTCTTTGGTGCAGGAGAATGAAGTGCCAGCGTATCAAGTCAAATTTGCCTATCTGACCAAATACAAACAGACACGTCATCTGTTTCATCAGCTTGTCATTGCCGAAGACGAGGCCACGGCCCTCGCCGAAGGCCGCAAGATGATGAACAGGCGCTCGCCCAATGCCCGAATCATGCATGAGTCCTGCGTGCTGCGCCCCGACAGCCAGGACGTCGAAAGCGCCACCGCCCAGGGCTGGGTGCTCAACGACAACTGGTGGTCACGGCCGATCAAGCCGGACGACGATCTGGCAGCCATTGCCAGGCACGGCTTTGCGCACAGCAACCACATTCACGCCAAGTCGGCGATGGACTGCGTCGCCATCGACAAATACGCCGCCTGATGCAATGCGGACCTAAAGTTCGGTCCGCATGCTCCACAATTCCGGAAACAGCACGACATCGAGCATCTTGCGCAGGTAGTTGACGCCGGATGTTCCGCCCGTGCCGGTCTTGAAGCCGATGATGCGTTCCACCGTGGTGACATGGTTGAACCGCCATCGGCGGAAATAATCCTCGAAATCCACCAGCTTTTCCGCCAGTTCATACAGCGGCCAGTGGGTCTCCGGCGAGCGGTAGACCACCAGCCAGGCATCGCGCACGCTGTCATTGGCCTCGTAGGGCAACGCGCAATCCCGCTCCAGCACCGCCGCGTCGATGGCAAAGCCCTTGCGGGCCAGCAGACGGATGGACTGGTCGTAAATGCTGGGCGCGCGCAGGATACCCTCCAGCCACGCATGAATATCGGGTCTGTGGGCGTGCGGACGCATCATGGCGGCGTTCTTGTTGCCGGCCAGAAATTCGATGGCGCGGTACTGGAACGACTGGAAACCCGATGACATGCCGAGCGCCTCGCGGAAGGTCGTGTACTCGCTCGGCGTCATGGTCCGGAGCACGTCCCAGGCGGAATTCAGCTGGTCGAGAATGCGCGAGACGCGGCTGAGCATCTTGAACGACGGCGCAAGATCGTCTTTGGCAATGTGTTCGCAGACCGACATGAGTTCATGGATGACCAGCCGCATCCAGATTTCCGACGCCTGGTGCTGCACGATGAACAGCATTTCGTCATGGGCATCGGAGAGCGGTGCCTGTGCCGTCAATATTTTGTCGAGGCGCAGGTAATCGCCATAGGACATGCGCCCGTCGAAGGACATCTGCGCGCCTTCCGTCTCCGGATTGTAGGGTGTGCGGCTCATGTAACGGCCTCCCTCACCTTGTATTTCGGTGCATCCCAGGCCCGTGTCGACAGAATGTCCCGCAGGATGGCAACCGCTTCGGACACTTCGGCAAAGCTGAGATAAAGCGGCGTAAAGCCGAAGCGGATGATATCGGGCGCGCGGAAATCGCCGATGACGCCGCGGGCGATCAGCGCCTGCATGATGGCATAGCCATTGTCGCAGGAATAGGAAACCTGGCTGCCGCGCTGATCGGGGTTGCGCGGCGTGACCAGCGTCAGGCCGAATTCTCCGGCAAAACCGTCGACTTCCTGAATGAAGAAATCGCACAGCGCCACGGACTTGGCCCGCAGCGCATCCATGTCCACGTCGTCCCAGAGCGCCAGTGCCTCATCCATCGCCACCATGCCAAGCACGGAGGGCGTGCCGCACAGATACTGGTCAATGCTGTTCGACGGTGCATAGGATGATTCGAAGGCGAAGGGCGCGCGGTGCCCGAACCAGCCGGACAGCGGCTGGCGAAAGCCGCCGTGATGGCGCGGATTGACATAGAGAAACGCCGGGGCGCCGGGACCGCCATTGAGATATTTATAGCCGCAGCCGATGGCAAAATCCGCGTCCGCTCCAGTGAGATCAATCGCCATGGCACCGGCGGAATGGGCGAGATCCCAGATGACGAGAATGCCCTTGTCATGCGCCGCTTGGGTGATCGCGGCCATGTCGTGCCGATAGCCCGTGCGATAGTTCACATGGGTCAGCATGAGAACGGCGACATCGTCCGCCAGCATCGCCGGGATATCGGCAGGCTTGTCAGCCAGCACAAGCCGGTGGCCCTGACCGATCTGCCTGGCGACACCCTCGGCGATATAGAGATCGGTCGGAAAATTCTCCCGTTCAGAGACAATCTTGCTGCGGCCCGGATTGAGGCCGAGCGCGGCGGACAGCACCTTGAACAGGTTGATGGAGGTGCTGTCGGCCGACACGACAGTGCCCTCCTGCGCCCCGATCAGGCGGCCGATCCGGCCGCCGACCTTTTGCGGCAGATGCACCCAGCCCGCCGTATTCCAGCTGCGGATGAGCTGATTGCCCCATTCCTCGCTGATGGTTTGGGCCACGCGGGCTTTCACCGTCTTCGGCAGGGCGCCCAGTGAATTGCCGTCGAGGTAAATCACCCCATCCGGCAGATCGAACCGCTCGCGGAAATGGCGCAGGGTATCCGTCTCATCCGAATGTGTTGCATTGATCCGTGTCATCGTCACTCTTCTCTTTGATCTGTCAGGCGGCCGTATCAAAACCGGCGATGCCGCTGGCTTTGGCAAGTTTCAGAAAGGCGTCCTTGGCAAGCCGCACATGGTCCAGCATCAGGGCCGCCGCCCTGGCCTTGTCGCGGGCGAGCGCCGCCTCCATCAGGGCCGTGTGGGCATCGATCCCCAGCGCTTCGCGCGACAGGTTGCCGAGCGACTTGTCGCTGTTTTCCTGCGCGACACGGGTCAGGTGATCGATCCGCAGGATGATGTGGCGGCGATAGCGGTGCAGCTGGGCATGCAGCTGCTGGGCAAAGTTGAGCAGCCACTTGGATGACGCCCCGGCGATGAGCGCCATGTGAAATTCGGTGTGGGCGACGTCCCAGACATCGATTGCCTCGAACTGCGAAAAGGAATTGGGCACTTCGCAGGTCGACAGCCGGTAATGCGCCCCGACGAGATTGGCCTCCCAGTCCCGGTCGCCGTTCTCGATGGAACTGACGAGCAGTTGGGTTTCGATGACGGACCGCGCCGCTTCGAGATCCTGCAGTTCCTCCAGGGTGACGATGGCCACGCGAAAGCCCTTGTTGGCCTCGGTGGTGACAAAGCTCTCCGCCTGCAGCCGGTTCAGCGCCTCCCGCACCGGCGTGGCACTGCTGCCGAGTTCGGCGGCCAGCGTGCGCAACCGCAGAGATTGCCCAGGTTGCAGGTCACCATTCAGGATGCGCGAGCGCAACGCTGTATAGAGGTTTTCCGACTTGATGCTTTCGGCCATTGCGTTCCCTCGGCCTTTGCCATTTTCTGTTTGTATATCATTTCACGTTTGTTATATTATTTTCAAGCCTGAGGAGGCGAGGCCAATAAAAAGCCAACAAAAAATGGAGAACAATCGATGATCGGTGCAAAATACGTCGTGCGGACAGCGCTTGCTGCAGCACTGGGAATGGGGCTTGGGCTCAGCGCAGCCTATGCGGAAACGAAGATCGGCATTGCGCAGTTCGGCAAGCATCCGCAGCTGGACGAGACCGTCACCGCCTTCAAGGCCGAACTGGTCAAGCTCGGCATTACCGATGCGGTTTTCGATGAGCTGCAGGTGAATTTCGACGCAACGCTCATTCCGCAAATGGTGACGAAACTGGCTTCGGCCAATCCGAAACTGATCCTCGCCGTCACCACGCCGGTGGCACAGGGCGCCCGCCAGATCGTCGGCAACACCGGCACGCCGGTTGTTTTCGCCGCCGTGACCGATCCGGTCGTCGCCAAGCTGACACCATCCTGGGAAGCCGGCGACAAGAACATGACCGGTGCGTCCGATCTGCAGGACGTCAACTCCGTCGTCAAGTTCATCAAGCAGCTGCTGCCGGATGCCAAGCGTCTCGCCTATCTCTACAATCCGGGTGAAGACAATGACGTTGCCGTGCTGAAGCTGGTCAAGGAAGCTGCCGCGGCGCAGGGCCTGACCGTCGTGGAAGTCGGTCTCGACAATACCAATGACATCCCGATGCGCGTGAGCTCGCTCGCCGGCAAGGCCGATGTCATTTACGTACCGGCCTCGAACCTGGTGCAGCCGGCCGTTCCCGCTGTTGCCGCCGCAGCGCTCAGCATCAATATCCCGATCGTCAATGCCTCGGCCCAGGCCGTGCGTGACGGCCTTGTCGCCGCTGCCTTCGAAGTGTCCTACACCAAGGTTGGCCAGAACGCCGCCAAGCTTGCTGCCGAGATCATTGCCGGAAAGTCTGCTGCCAGCCTCGCACCGATCAAGCCGTCCTATGCGGATCACGCGGCGCTGATCAACGAGAAGGTCCTGGAGAAAACCGGGCATAAAGCCCCGGACTCCCTCAAAGATTGCGGCTGTTTCGTCAAATAAGCCTTCTCCTATCGTCTGCAAACATATAGTTCCTGCGCCATCACAGGCGCAGGAACTTTTGACACGGGGCGCTTCGTCCTGGTTTGAGGGGCTCAAACATGACTACCAACATGCTTGCCGTAACGGGCGGCACAAAGATTTTCTATCGCGGCACACTGGATGAACGCCGGGCGCTTGATGGCTTGAACATCGCGCTCAAACCGGCCGACTTCTGCATCGTCATCGGCAGCAATGGCGCGGGCAAGTCCAGTTTTCTCAACGCCGTTTCCGGCAAACTGCCGCTCGATGCCGGACGCATCACGATTGACGGCCAGGATGTCACCAAGCTGAACGCGCATCGCCGTGCGCAGTTCATTGCCCGCGTGTTCCAGGACCCGATGATCGGCACAGCGCCGACCATGACCATCGGCGAGAACATGCTGCTGGCCGAATTGCGCGGCAAGCCGCGCGGCTTCTCCTACGGGCTGACCGCGCCGCGCAAGGCCAAATATCGTGAACAGCTCGCGGAACTCAATCTCGGCCTGGAAAACCGGCTGGACATGCCCGTCGGGCTTTTGTCCGGCGGCCAGCGCCAGTCGCTATCGCTGGTGATGGCGGTGTCGACCCGGCCCAAACTGCTGTTGCTCGACGAGCATACGGCCGCGCTCGATCCGCGCACCGCCAAGCTGGTGATGGACACCACCGTGCGCGCCGTCGAGGAACTGAAGCTGACCACGCTGATGGTCACGCACAATATGGAACATGCGATCAAGTACGGCAACAAGATCGTCATGATGGATGCGGGCAAGGTTCTGCTTGAGATCGGACAGGAGGAGAAACGCGGCATTACCGTACCCGACCTCATTGACCGGTTTCACACCAAATCCGACGCCATCGCATTGCAGGGGAGTTGAGCAGCATGCTGGACATTCTTACCAGTTTCTACGGTCTCATTCCCGTCACGATAGCGCAAAGCCTGATCGTCGCCTTCGTGGTGCTCGGCGTGATGCTGCCGTTCCGCATCCTGAATTTCCCGGATCTGACATCGGAAGGCGCCTTCCCGCTCGGCGGCTGCGTCTGCGGCACGCTGATCAGCATGGGCGTCAATCCGTTTCTGGCCTGCGGTGTCGCGCTCGTCTGCGGCTTTCTCGCCGGCTGCACCACGGCATTCATCCATTTGCGCTTCAAGATCAACACGCTGCTCGCCGGTATCCTGGTCATGACGATGCTCTACAGCATCAACCTGCGCATCATGGGCCGCACAAACATTCCGCTCTTCACCTATGACACGGTGTTCACCATTCTTGCGGGTCCTTCTGCCAATGTTTCATGGGTGAAAATCCTGATCGTCGGCGCCCTGATTGCCCTGGTTGTCGGCCTGATGCTGTATTTCTTCATGTCGGAAAAGGGCACGTCGATGCGCGCCGTCGGCGCAAGCCCTGACATGGCCGAGGCACAGGGCATCAATGTCGGCATCGCCACCATCATGGGTGTCGGCGTTGCCAGTGCGCTTTCGGCAACCGGCGGCAGCATCATGGTGCAGACGCAAGGTTTCGTCGACGTCAACATGGGCTTCGGCATCCTGATCAACGGGCTTGCGGCGCTGATCATCGGCGAAGCGATCACCGGACGGCAAACCATCCTGCGCCAGGTCATGGCGCCGGTGGTCGGTTCGATCGTCTATTACCAGCTGATTTCCTTCTGCCTGACGCTTGGTCTGGCCCCGGCCGATCTGAAATTCGCCACCGGCGCATTCGTTCTGCTGATGCTGGCCTTGCCCAACCTGCGCAAATCCGGCTCCGGTACGCAGATTCGCGAAAAGATACGGGAATAGGCAACGCGCATGATGAACCCGGCATTTTGCGCCGGGTTCGTCCTCTGATAGTCTTGGGCAACGGCATCGATGGGGGAACCGTCATGAGCGCGAAATTCGACTGGGACGCCGCCTATTCCAATGGCGCCTACATCCCCGGAGGAAATGATTTTCCGCCGAGATGGAAGGGGCTTGCCGCGGACTTTCGCACGGAAATGACAACCGCCGGCCGGCTGAGGGCCGATATCGGCTACGGTCCGCATGAACGCAATGTCCTCGATCTCTTCATGCCGCGCGGTGAGGCGAAGGGCCTCGTCGTGTTCGTGCACGGCGGATTCTGGATGAGTTTCGACAAGTCGGCATGGTCGCATCTGGCAAAGGGGCCGCTCACGCACGGGTTTGCCGTCGCCATCCCATCCTACGTGCTGTGCCCGCAGGCCCGCATCAGCGACATCACCGTGCAGATTGGCACCGCCATTACCCATGCCGCGGGAGAAGTCCCCGGACCGGTTCACCTGACGGGCCATTCGGCGGGCGGGCATCTCGTCGCGCGGATGGTGTCGTCGACCTCGCCGCTCGGGCAGCCGATTCGCCATCGCATCCGCAAAACGGTGCCCATATCGGCGCTCGGCGATCTGCGCCCTCTGATGAAGACGCGGATGAATGAAACGTTTCATCTCGATGCTGTCGAGGCGCGGCTGGAGAGCCCTGCCCTGCTCGAACCGCAGGAAGGCATTGATGTGACGGCCTGGGTCGGCGGCGCGGAACGGCCGGAATTCGTGCGCCAGAGCGCACTGCTGGCCAATATCTGGTCAGGCTTCGAGTGTCACGCGGATGTGGTGGAAGAGCCGGGAAAGCATCATTTCGATGTGATTGACGGTCTGGCCGATGGCGAGCACCCGCTGACGCGTACGCTGCTCTGCCTGTAGGCAGGCAATCGCCAGAATCAAAAGACTGCCAGAGTTGGGATTTGGCTCTGGCAGTCTTTTGGATTTTTTGATTTAAAAAATCAATTATTTCATGCGCTTAGACGTTTTGAGACGTCAGGCGTCATGGCATTTGCCGGCAGCCCGAGGGCATGGGCAATGCGTTCCAATTTCGTCGGGTCGGAATTCTGCCCGCTTTCAATTGTATCAATTTCAAGGGTTGTAAGACCGCACGCAACGGCCAAATCCTCTACGGAATATCCGAATTGTTCGCGGAACGCCCTAACAATGTTTGTACCATTGGCTATCGCCGTGGAAATGGCTTCTGGCAATGAATAGTCGCCGACGGTTGTGCTCATCGCTTTGCTCCTAACGTGAATGGTTGGTTAACAAATCGGAAGGCAGAACTTATACGTCCATCGTCTTCGATCAAGCCTTTTATCAGCGATCACCAAAAACGTGATCGCAAAGCTCCGTCCGAACATGCCTTATTTAGGCACCAGATGTCAGTAGGATACTGTAATTCGCGGAATGTTAACTCGACCAATTCCTAAAGAATATCAGTGGATTGTTACGCCACTGTGTCACTTGTGACAGGCTATATATAGGAAAGATGCGGCGGAAATGAACCATCACCCCCTGAAATATTTCAAACCGGTATTTTTGACGCTGGCCGCAGGCCTTCCCCTGCTGACGGGATGCGCAGGCGGTGTCTACTACGATACGTTCCGGTATGATGCGACCTGCGTCGACACGGATTCGCGCCACCCGGAGCGGGGTCCGGTCTGCGTGGTGGAAAAGACCCGTTAAACCCTTCCGGGGGATCGCGGCGGCGCCAGGCACAGGGCGCGCCTTGCGGCATGCCGGCGAACAGCGTCTGACACGCCGAATGCCTTTTTTGCTTAAGAAACCGTAAACAAAAACGCTATAAATTATTGAAATATATAATAAAATTTCTCATTTTCCCGTTCTGTGCAATGTGGATGCAATCTTCAATTGCAAAATAAACCATGTCTTCCGGCGCAAGAGGTATTGCCGGAAGTGGGGTGGTCGATTGCAGGGGTTTTGCGTCAGTTTCGGTGGCCATTTCATGGATCGGGCGATCATCGCGCCGGAAGACATCTGTACCAGAGCGTGATCAACCCAAGTGTATCAGGCTCTCAGGAGTTGAACCCGCGCATCAACATGTCGCCGGACAGTTCGGTGGATCATGCGCTTGTATGTTTGGAGTAATGCGAATGTCCTCTCAGAGAAAGACTGTCTTGCTCGCCGGCGTGTTTGCGCTGGCGGCCTTATCAACCGGGACGGCGATGGCCGCCGATCTCTACAATTCCGCACCGGCCTATAGTGATCCGCCCGCCTCCCAGTGGAGCGGCGCGTATATCGGTGCCCACGGCGGAACCGCCTTTACCAAGTTTCCCAACCCCTTCGCCGACAGAAACGGCTGGAGCGGCGGCATCCAGGGCGGCTACAACTACCAGATGGGACCGGCTGTCCTCGGTGCCGAAGTGGAAGGCTCCTATCTCGGCGGTGCCGAGCACAAGGTCCTTGGCGGCAAGGTCGAAGAAAAATGGCGCGCCGCCGCCAAGGCCAAGGCGGGCCTGACCTTCAACCAGACGCTTGTCTTCGGAACGGCCGGCGTGGCCATGACCAAATTCGATTCGGGCGACAAGGTGCGCGACACCAGCGGCTGGAAGACCGGTTATCTCGTTGGCGCCGGCGTTGAACAGGCCTTTGCCGGCGGCCTGTCGGCCAAGATTGAATACAACTACATCCACACGCCCAATGTGAAGGCAACGTCGGCTCTCGGCCGCAGCGAGACCGACATTGGCAGTCATGAGCTTAAAGCCGGTCTCAACTACCGGTTCTGACGACGACGTATGATCCCGGTGGCGCAAAGGCCGCCGGGATCATGTCCGACCGCACTCCGCAGCGCCGTGGATTTCAGTCCCGTCCACGCGCCTGCGGCGTAGAAGTGCCTATCCATCATGGGCACTGTTCGGAGAGAGAATGGTCAAGGCACTTGCAGGGATCCCGCCCATCAGTCCCTGCCCGCCAAGACTGTTTTCTCTCCGTTCTGTTTAGGGGTCTTTCCTGCTCAAACAGGACATATGGCTACCGGTGCTACTCATAGCGCAGTGCGTCGATGGGATTCATCCGCGCGGCGCGGCGCGCCGGGAAATAGCCGAACACCACGCCGATCAGGGCGGAGAAGCCGAAGGCGATGAGGACGATCGACGGATCGAAGACGAACGGCACCCCCATCAATGTCACCGCGGTAAAGGCAAGCGCCAGGCCGATAACCGTGCCGATCAGGCCGCCGAACAGGCAAAGCACGATGGCCTCGACCAGAAACTGCGTCAGCACCTGCCCTTCCGTGGCACCGATGGCCAGGCGCACGCCGATCTCGCGGGTGCGCTCGGTGACGGAGACCAGCATGATGTTCATGATGCCGATGCCGCCGACGAGCAGGCTGACCGCAGCGATGGACGACAAGAGCCCGGTCAGGATCACGGTGGTCATGGAAACGATGCCAAGAATCTGACTGAGATCGGTCACCTCGAAATCCCGGTCGCCCGACTGGCGGATTTTGCGGCGTTCCTTGAACAGGTCCTCGAGCGCTGTCTTGACCGGTGCCGTTGCCCCATCCCTGGCCGAAACTGTTATCAGGGAGACATCGGTCGAACCGGCAATACGCCGCTGGAACATGCGGAATGGGATGAGGACCATATTGTCCTGATCCTGCCCGTCGATTGCCTTGCCCTTGGAGACCAGCGTACCGATGACTTCGCAGGAAATGCGGTTGACGCGGATGCGCTCGCCGTCCGGAATGCTGTTGCCGAACAGGACCCTTTGCACCGTCGCACCGATGATGCAGACGGAGCGGCCGCTGCGCTCCTCCGATTCCAGAAAATTGCGGCCCGTGGCAAGCTGCCAGTTCATGGTGGTAAAGTAATCGTTGGTGGAACCGACGATCGATGCCGTCCGGCTGTTGCCCTCGCGGATGGCGGTGCCCGAGACCTGGCCGAGCGGTGCCACAGCGGCCACGCCCGGCACCTGGTCGCGGATCGCATCGACATCCCGGATATCGAATGTGCGCGGCGGCAGAGTCGACCGGCGCTCCGGATTGCCGGGTGATACGAACAGCAGATTGGTGCCGAGCTTGGAGATTTCACCGGTCACTCTCTGGCGCGTGCCATTGCCGACGGTGACCATGGCGATCACCGCGCCGACGCCGATGACAATGCCCAGCATCGTCAGGAAGGAGCGCATCATGTTGCGCGACATGGAGTGCAGTGCCAGCCGGAACGCTTCAAGCAGCATGGTTATATATCCTGTCTGCGTTCGTCGCTCTGGATGTGACCATCGACAAAGCGGATGATGCGCTTGGCATAGGCGGCTATATCCGGCTCGTGCGTGACCATGATCACGGTAATGCCGTTGTCGCGGTTAAAGCCGGAGATCAGTTCCATGATCTCGACACTCGTCTTCGTGTCGAGATTGCCGGTCGGCTCGTCGGCGAGCAGCACCTGCGGGTTGGTGACGATGGCGCGGGCAATCGCCACACGCTGCTGCTGGCCGCCCGACAATTCCGAAGGGACATGATTGGCGCGTGCCGCCAGCCCCACCTGCCGCAATGCTTCCAGTGCGCGCTTGCGCCGCTCCGCAGCGCCCATGCCGCGATAGATGAGGGGCAGCTCCACATTCTCCACGGCGGATGTGCGGCGCAGGAGATTGAACCCCTGGAAGACGAATCCCAGCAATTCGCGCCGCAGCGTCGTCTGCTGATGCCGGTCGAGCTGGTCGATGCCGGTGCCGCCGAACAGATACTGCCCGGTGCTTGGCCGGTCGAGACAGCCGATCAGGTTCATCGCCGTCGACTTGCCGGAACCCGACGGCCCCATGATGGCAACGAAATCGCCCCGTTCGATGGCAAAGTCCACTCCCGCCAGGGCGTGGACCGCCGCCTCGCCAGCTCCATAACTCTTGGTGATCCGGCGGAATTCGATCAGCGGCACGGCTTTTTGCACGGACTGGATGGTCATTTGGGCGGCGTGCTCGCTGCCACGATGACCTCGTCGCCTTCCTTGACGCCGCCCGAGAGCACGATGGTGTTGCGCCCGTCCGTCGCCCCGGCACGCACCTCGATTTTTTCCGGCTTGCCGGCACGAAGCACCCAGACGGACCGCTGCACACCGGCTTCCTTCTTCACCGTGTCGGGGATGCTTGCCGTCTGCTCGGGACTTTCGGCTGCCTCGGTTTTCGCCGGCGCGTTGGGCGGCGCAAAACGCAGGGCCGCATTCGGCACCAGCAGGGCATCCTTGACCTCCCTGACCTTGACATAGGCTGTCGCCGTCATGCCGGGACGCAGGGCAAGATCATCATTCTCGACGGCCAGCATCGCCTTGTAGGTCACGACATTCGATACGGTTTCCGGCTGGAACCGGATATTGACGATCTTCGCCGGGAATGTCCGGTCCGGATAGGCATCGACATTGAAGGTTGCGTCCTGCTGCGGCTTGACCAGACCGACATCGGCTTCGTCGACATTGACCTGCAGCTGCATCTTCTTCAGGTTGCCGGCGAGCTTGAACAGCACGGGCGCCTGAAAGGCGGCAGCCACCGTCGCCCCCGGATCGACCGAGCGGCTGAGCACGACGCCGTCGATCGGCGAAACGATTTTGGATTTGCGCAGGGAGGTCTCGTTCACCTGCAGTTCCGCTTCCGAAACGGCTACCTCCGCATTGGCGACGTCGAGCGCGGCGACGGCCGAGTCATATTCCGACTTGGCCACATCCAGCTCGCGTACCGATGAAACCTTGCTGTCCTGCAGCGATGTCATGCGCTCGAACGCGTTCTTCTTGGCCTCAAGCGTCGCCTGCGACTGCACGACCCGCGCACGTGATGCCAGAAGTTTTGACTTCGAGCTCTCGATGTTGGTTCTGATCGTGTCGATATCCAGCGTTGCCAGCACGTCGCCTTTGGCGACAAAACTGTTGTAGTCGACCAGAACGGTGCGCACGGTGCCGGAGAGCTCGCTGGACACATCCACCTGTTCGGTCGGCTGAACGGTTCCGGTCGCCGATACGGTGATGGAAAGCGTGCCCCTCGTCAGCGGCTTCTGGGTGTAATCATAGTGGGTCCCGCGCGAAAACCAGCTCACCGCCGCCAAAGCCAGGATGACGAGAAGCCCGCCGCCAAACAGAAAGGGATGCCTGCGAAAGACGTTCCGCCGGCTCTTATTGTCCACAATGGAAGCCAGAGTCTTGCTCAGATCGGGTTGGTTTGTTGAAGAATCCACGCCGTTACGCCATTCGCTTGATCGGTTGCATGATACGCCAAAGCGCTTCGGGTGAGATAAGCGCACAAAAAACAGACTTCAATGCGATGGCCTTTTTACTATTGACCGCCTGCACGGGCGGTCGTCATTCATCCTGGCCCTGATCATCGCAGGACGAGATTGCGTCAGCATTGCAGACCAATTGCCGATAAAACGGCGGTAAAATGGCCGCGCCCCCGCCGAAACGCAGCGAGCCGGCAGAGGATCACACTCTGCCGGCTCGCATGACACGTAAAATATCTTACAGGGCGACGTCGAATGCCGCCTGTGTCTTTGCCTTGATTTCGTCCACGGTAACGCCGGGCGCTATCTCGATGAGCGTCATCTTCGGTTCACCGCGCCGCTCGATCGTGAAGACGCCAAGGTCGGTGATGACGAGATCGGTGACGCGCTGTCCCGTGAGCGGAAGCGTGCATGCTTCCAGAAGCTTGGCCTCGCCCTTGGCCTCATGCTCCATGACAACGACGACCTTCTTGACACCGGCCACCAGGTCCATGGCGCCGCCCATGCCCTTGACCATCTTGCCCGGAACCATCCAGTTGGCCAGATCGCCATTGCGCGCCACCTGCATGGCACCAAGGATCGACAGGTCGATGTGCCCGCCGCGGATCATGCCAAAACTGTCGGCCCCGGAGAAATAGCTGGTTGTCGGCAGTTCGGTGATTGTCTGCTTGCCCGCATTGATGAGGTCGGCATCTTCCTCGCCCTCATAGGGGAACGGGCCCATGCCGAGCATGCCGTTCTCGCTCTGCAGCTGAACGCTCATGCCGGTCGGGATGTAGTTGGCGACAAGGGTTGGAATACCGATGCCGAGATTGACGTAGAAACCGTCCTGCAGTTCTTTCGCGGCCCGTTCGGCCATCTGATCACGTGTCCAGGCCATCTCAGTTCACCTCGCTTGCAGCGACAAGACGCGGACGGGTCGTCCGTTGTTCGATATGTTTGACAGGGTTCGGCACATGCACGATGCGCTTGACGAAAATGCCCGGCGTGTGGACATGGTCGCCATCGATCTTGCCGGCATCGACCAGGTTTTCCACTTCGGCAATCGTCACCTTGGCGGCTGTCGCCATGATCGGATTGAAATTGCGGGCGGTCTTGCGATAGACGAGATTGCCTTCAGTATCGCCCTTGAAGGCGTGAACGATGGACAGGTCGGCAAACAGGCCGCGTTCCATCACATAGGACTCGCCATCGAACTCGCGCACGTCCTTGCCGTCGGCAATGATGGTGCCAACGCCGGTCTTGGTGAAGAACGCCGGAATACCTGCGCCACCGGCGCGGATGCGTTCGGCCAGCGTGCCCTGCGGATTGAATTCCAGCTCCAGTTCGCCGGAAAGATATTGCTGGGCGAACAGTTTGTTCTCGCCGACATAGGACGAGATCATCTTGCGGATCTGCCTGGTTTCCAGAAGCACGCCAAGGCCAATGCCGTCAACGCCCGCATTGTTGGAAATGACCGTCAGATTCTTCACGCCGGAATCGCGGATCGCATAGATCAGGGCTTCCGGAATGCCGCACAGGCCAAAGCCTCCCGCCATGATCGTCATGCCGTCAAACAGCACGCCATCCAGCGCATCGCTTACATTTGATCGTACTTTTTTCAAGAACACTCTCCCATTGTTCTGCATCCTCTGCGGCAGGGTCTGAACGCTGCCGTTGCCGCAACGGTATGGCTTGTCTTGATGGCACAGGTAGTCGTATTAATACTGCATGACCACAGCCGAGTTTCCTATCTCCGACATTGCCGTTTCAGGAAGCGCAAAACGCTTCGTGCTGACCGACATGCCGGTGCCGATGGTCTATGCGACACACCGTATCATACGCGATTGCAATTTCGAATTCGCCGAGACCTTCGGCTATGAACGCGGCGAACTGATCGACCAGAGCTTCAGCCGCCTCTATCCCAAGATCACTGACTTCGTGCGTACAGGAGAAATGTGGCGAACGAATTTCGCCGGCGGGCGCGTCTATTACGACGAACGGGTGATGCGGCGGCGCGACGGCGCCAGCTTCTGGTGCCGGGTGCGCGGACGCAGCGGCAACCACGCCGATCCCTTCGCCGAAGCGCTCTACTGCTTCGAGCCGATGAACCGGACGGTGGCAGGCAATGCCAGCCTCATTTCCGACAGGCAGAAACAGGTGCTGACCCTTGTTTCCCAAGGCAAGACCAATGCGCAGATTGCCCTGGAAATCGGCCTGTCGAAACGCACCATCGAGGCGCACCGCGCCCGCATCATGCGCGCGTTCGGGCTGCACAACAGCGCCGAACTCATCGCCTGGTTTTCATCCCTGCGCTGATCAGAATGTCGGCGGCGTGCAGGCGCTGACGACCTCGCAGGGATTGGGGCCGACACAGCGGAAGCGGTGCGGCTGGCGGCTTTCGAAATAATAGGCGTCGCCCGGGCCAAGAATGCGCCGCTGGTCGTCGACGGTCACTTCAATCCGCCCGCTGATGACGACACCGCCCTCTTCCCCCTCGTGCACGAGCATGACACGCCCCGTATCGCCGCCGGGTTCATAGCGCTCTTTCAGGATCTGCAGGGCACGGCCGAACAGGTTCTCGCCGATTTGCAGATAGGAGATGTTGCCCTTGCCGATTTCGACCAACTCGCCCGCCTCGTAGAACACCTTCTGCTTGCGGTCCGGTTCAAGGGCGAAGAATTCGGACAGGCCGATGGGGATGCCATCGAGAATGCGCTTGAGCGCACCGACCGAGGGATTGGTCTGATTGGACTCGATCAGCGAGATGGTGGAATTGGTCACGCCGGCCCGCTTGGCCAGTTCGCGCTGCGACAGGTTGTGCCTTTGCCGCAGGAAACGCAGACGCCCGCCCAGATCAATTTGCATCGGATGCCCCTTTGGCTGTTCTACATGTTCGATATAATGAATTTATGAATGACGTACTCAGTAAAATCAATGCTTTATGTGAACATAGAAAAGGACTTGTTGGTGAATAGAAAGCATGGCTCCCTGTGGTGAGAAGAGGAGTCGCCCCACATGCTCATGAGCAATACACCATCACTCGAAAATTATTGGATGCCATTCACGGCGAACCGGCAGTTCAAGGCAGCGCCGCGCCTGCTCGCCTCCGCCAAGGGCATGTACTACACCGATGTCGATGGTGGACAGGTGCTGGATGGCACGGCTGGCCTCTGGTGTGTCAATGCCGGGCACGGGCGCGAAAAGATTGCCGACGCCGTGGCGCGCCAGTTGATCACCATGGACTACGCGCCGTCGTTCCAGATGGGCCACCCACTCGCCTTCGACTTTGCCGAAAAACTTGCGGCGCACGCGCCGGGCGGCAAGAAGGCCGGCCTGACAAAAGTATTCTTCACCGGCTCCGGCTCGGAATCCGTCGATACCGCGCTGAAGATCGCCATCGCCTATCAGCGCGCCATCGGACAGGGCACACGCACCCGGGTCATCGGCCGTGAGCGCGGCTATCACGGCGTCGGCTTCGGCGGCATTTCCGTCGGCGGCCTTGTCAACAACCGCCGCGTCTTTCCGCTCCTGCCAGGCACCGACCATATCCGCCACACGCACGATCCCGTCCGCAACGCCTTCGTCAAAGGCCTGCCTGAGCACGGCGCGGATCTGGCCGACGATCTGGAGCGGCTGGTCGCGCTGCACGGTGCGGAAACCATCGCCGCAGTCATCGTCGAACCGGTTGCGGGGTCAACCGGCGTTCTCCTGCCGCCGAAGGGCTATCTCGAGCGTTTGCGCGCACTCAGCCAGAAGCATGGCATCCTGCTGATTTTCGATGAAGTCATCACCGGCTTCGGCCGCCTCGGCACCCCGTTTGCCGTCGACTACTTCGGCGTGGTGCCCGATCTCGTCACCACCGCCAAGGGCCTGACCAACGGTGCCGTACCCATGGGCGCGGTGTTTGCCAGCGAAACCATTTACGATGCGCTGATGCATGGCCCCGAGAGCCAGATCGAGCTTTTCCACGGCTATACCTATTCCGGGCATCCCGTCGCCTGCGCCGCCGGTCTGGCTACGCTGGAAGTCTACGAGGAGGAAGGGCTTCTGACCCGCGCCGCCGATGTGGCGGAGCACTGGCAGGATGCGATCCACAGCCTCAAGGGCCTGCCCGGCATCGTCGACATCCGCACCATCGGCCTCGTTGCCGGCATAGAACTCGCCTCGCGTCCCGACGCTGTGGGTGCTCGCGGCTACGATGTCTTCACCGACTGCTTCAAGAAAGGCCTGCTGGTGCGCGTGACCGGCGATATCATCGCCCTGTCGCCACCATTGATCGTCGAGAAGGAACAGATCGACACCATCGTGTCGATGCTGGGCGACGCGATCAAGAACGCCGCCTGATCAGGGCGTTTTCAAAATTGCCGAGAAGCGCGGGTCAAAGGCCCGCGCAATCGGCTCCGCTGCCGCTCCCAAGGCGACTGACCAAGGATCAGCTAGCCCTGCCTGAAGGCGGGGCTCGGGGTAGCGGAGAGCCCGGTCCGCTATCGACGGCATCAGGGGCCCCATCCGCTCGATCAGGCGGTCAATCAGCGCTTTGGGCGCGCCGCCGCACAGAATGGTGGTCTGCGGATCGAAGATCGATTCCAGCATCTGGACAGTCCGGCGCAAACGGTCCGCCGCGTTGTCGATCCAGCGCTCCACTTCGGGACCGCCATTGACCACCGCATCGGTGACCAGCGCGAAAAGCCGGGGGTCCGAAGGGTCGATACCCAGCACATTGCACAGCGAGGCCATGGACGTGTAGTGCTCCAGCGGCTCGACATTCGCATCGTCGCCGGGAGCCAGCGCCAGCATCATGCCGATCTCGCCGGCATTGGAGTAGGCCCCGCCATAGATCTCGCCATTGAGGATCAGCCCGGCGCCAAGACCATAGCCGAGATAAATGCACACGACATGGTCAAGGCCATGGGCGGCGCCCAGCAGCCTTTCCGCCGTTGCCGCCGCCGAGGCATCGTTCTGCAGGGCAACTTCGAGGCCGGTGCCTTCCGCTATCCGTTCGGCCAGCGGAAAGTTCTGCCACGCTGTCATCATCCATGGATCGTCGTAGAGCTCGTTGATGCCGAAGGGGCCGGGCATGGCAAGGCCGAGCCCGACGAGCTTTCTCGCCGCATGCGGGAATTGCGCTGTCAGCGCTTCACAGGCCTTTTTGACGATATCGAGAATGACAAGAACCCCTTCCGCGGGGCCGCCGGAGGGCAATTTGGATTCCGTCTGCACCAGCACGTCGCCAACCAGGTTGACGATGACGGTGCGCGTGACATGCCGGTCGATCTGCAAGCCGACGGCGAAAGCGCCATCGGGCACCAGATGATACGGTGTGGCAGGCTGGCCCCGGCCCTTGCGGACACTGGCCTGCGACTGCACGAGCCCGTCCCGGGCCAGTTCCTCGATGATGTTGGACACGGTCTGCGGGGTCAGTCCGGTGGCACGGGCAAGGTCGGCGCGGGACAAGGCGCCATTGACCCGCAGCGCATCGATCATGATGCGACGGTTGTGCGCGCTCGCACCACCCAGATTGGTTCCGCTCTTGGCCCGGATCGATTTTCTCGCGTCCATTCCGCCCCCTCTTGACACCAGATCAATATTGATCAAGAAATAAGTCAAAACAATTGATTTAATCAAAAGACCGCAAGAGTCTTGGGGAACGTGAGCACTGGCTGGACGTAGGCACGTCGCGGACAGTCCTGAATGACAAAAGCTCCCGCGCATAATGACCACCAACCGGCACCCGTTCACCACGGACAGGTTCCGGGCCACAAGAGCCAAATAGGAGGTACCATGTTGAAATCCATCCAGACCGCGCTGCTTGGCGCAACACTTCTGGGAGCAGCGCTTGCCTCTCCCGCCCATGCAGAAACCAAGATCAACGCGCTTTTCATGGCGCAGGCTGCCTATAGCGAAGCCGATGTCCGCGCGATGAGCGAGGCCTTCACCAAGGCCAATCCGGATGTCACCGTCAACCTCGAATTCGTGCCCTATGAAGGCCTGCATGACAAGACCGTCCTGGCCCAGGGCTCGGGCGGCGGTTACGACGTGGTTCTGTTCGATGTGATCTGGCCGGCGGAATACGCCACCAACAAGGTGCTGCTCGACGTTTCGGACAAGATTACCGGCGACATGAAGACCGGCGTGCTCCCGGGGGCATGGACCACGGTGGAGTATCAGGGCAAGCGTTATGGCATGCCATGGATTCTCGACACGAAGTACCTGTTCTACAACAAGGAAATCCTTGAAAGGGCCGGCATCAAGAACCCGCCCAAGACCTGGGCCGAACTGACCGAGCAGGCCAAGACCATCAAGGACAAGGGCCTCCTGGCAACACCGATCGCCTGGAGCTGGTCGCAGGCGGAAGCCGCGATCTGCGATTACGCCACGCTGGTCAGTGCCTATGGCGGCAGCTTCATCAAGGACGGCAAGCCCGTCTTCCAGTCGGGCGGCGGCCTCGATGCCCTCAACTACATGGTCGACAGCTACAAGTCCGGCCTGACCAACCCCAACTCCAAGGAATTCCTGGAAGAGGACGTGCGCCGCGTATTCCAGAACGGCGAAGCCGCCTTCGCGCTCAACTGGACCTACATGTACAACATGGCCAATGATCCGAAGGACAGCAAGGTTGCCGGCAAGGTCGGCGTTGTTCCCGCGCCGGGTATCGACGGCAAGAGCGCCGTCTCCGCTGTCAACGGCTCGATGGGCCTCGGCATCACCTCCACCAGCAAGCATCCCGATGAGGCCTGGAAGTATATTGCGTTCATGACCTCGCAGCAGACACAGAACCAGTATGCCAAGCTGAGCCTGCCGATCTGGGCATCATCCTATACGGATCCGGCGGTCTCAAAAGGCCAGGAAGAGCTGATTGCCGCCGCCAAGCAGAGCCTTGCGGTGATGTATCCGCGCCCGACGACGCCAAAATATCAGGAGCTGTCGACCGCCCTGCAGCAGGCAGTGCAGGAATCGCTGCTCGGCCAGGCCAAGCCGGAAGATGCGCTCAAGACAGCCGCTGCAAACAGCGGCCTGTGATGCAACCATACGGGCGGCGGATGTGCACCGCCGCCCGTATCTTTCTCAATGATTGATAGTGTGGCAGGCTGCTTTTCATGACGAGCAATTGGATTACGACACGCGCGTGGCTCCTGATGCTGCCACTTCTCATCGTCATGATTGCGATTATCGGCTGGCCGCTGGTCGATACCGTGCGCCTTTCCTTCACCGATGCCAAACTGGTCGGCACGGCAGGCGGCTTCGTTGGCCTCGACAACTACGTGAAAATGCTGTCCGGCGCGAATTTCCAGCGGACCCTCGTTACCACCACGCTGTTCGCCGTGCTTTCGGTCGCAGCCGAAATGGTGATCGGCGTTCTCGCCGCGCTGCTCCTGAACCAGCAGTTCTATGGCCGCTCCGTCTTGCGGGCGCTGATGATCCTGCCATGGGCCCTGCCCACGGTGGTCAATGCCACCCTGTGGCGGCTGATCTACAACCCGGAATATGGCGCGCTCAACGCGGCGCTCACGCAGATCGGCCTTCTCGATACCTATCGCTCTTGGCTCGGCGAGCCCGGCACGGCGCTGACCGCCCTCATCGTTGCCGACTGCTGGAAGAATTTTCCGCTGGTGGCATTGATCGCGCTTGCTGCGCTGCAGGCCGTGCCGCGCGATATCACCGCCGCGTCGATGGTGGACGGTGCCGGCGCCTGGGCCCGGTTCCGTTTCGTCATCATGCCCTATCTCGCCGGCCCGCTGATGGTGGCGCTGGTCCTGCGCACCATCGAAGCATTCAAGGTCTTTGACCTCATCTGGGTGATGACGCGCGGCGGCCCGGCCAACAGCACCCGCACCCTGTCCATCCTTGTGTATCAGGAAGCCTTCTCGTTTCAGCGCGCAGGGTCCGGAGCGTCGCTTGCCCTGATCGTCACGCTTCTCGTCACCGTTCTTGCCGTCGCCTATGCCGCCTTGATCCGCAAAAGCGCAGGAGCCTCCTGATGGAACGCCGCAGCCTGACAGCCACGATCCTTGTCCATGCCGCGGCACTTTTTCTGGCGGCAGTCATCCTTGCGCCGGTGGTCTGGCTGTTCATCATGAGCATTTCGTCGACCACCGACCTCATCACCAAGCCGCTGCGCTGGTGGCCCGAAACCATCGACCTCTCACGCTATGGCGTTCTCCTGTCGAGCGTCGCCAACAGCGCCGGGGAGGCATTCGTCGCCTCGCTTTTCAACAGTCTCAAAGTGGCAGGCATGGCAACAGCGGCGGCACTTGTTGTCGCCATACCCTCGGCCTGGGCGGTGTCGCGCACGCCAAGCGTCGGCTGGTCCCTCTATGCGGTCATCGCCACCTACATGCTGCCGCCGGTCGCTCTCGCCGTTCCACTCTATATGGCCCTCTCGGCCCTCGGTCTTCTCAACAATGTTTTCGGACTGGCCCTGGTGTATCTGACCATCCTTGCGCCCTTCACCACATGGCTGATGAAATCCGGCTTCGATTCCATTCCGCGCGAAATCGAAAGCGCGGCGACGGTCGATGGCGCGCGGCTTGACCAGATCCTGCGCCTGATTACCCTGCCGCTTGCTGCGCCTGTTATGGCGACGGCAGCTCTCTTTGCCTTCCTGCTCGCCTGGGATGAATTCTTCTATGCCCTGCTGTTCACCTCCGACCAGCGGGCCAAGACCCTCACCGTCGCCATCGCCGATCTTGCAGGCGGCCGGGTCTCCGATTACGGACTGATCGCCACAGCGGGTGTGCTGGCCGCCCTGCCGCCGCTGATCATCGGTCTGTTCATGCAGCGTGCCCTGATTTCGGGCCTGACCAATGGCGGCGTCAAGGGATGAGCATGACATCTGACCAGAACCGGCCCGCCGGCCTTGTGGCGATCGAAAAGGAAATGGCGCGGCAGAATGCCGATGCAATCGCTTCCTTCGAAGCGGCAAAGCCGCTTGCCGCGACAATCGTCCAGTCGCTGCGCAAGACCGGACGCCTCCTGCTGCTCGGCATGGGCGGCTCCCACGCGGTCAGCCGGGCCGTCGAGCCCCTCTATCGCAGCCTGGGGATCGATGCGGTGGCGCTGCCCCTGTCGGAACAGCTCGGGCAGCCGGTGCCGATCAGCGGCAAGACAGTGTTTGTAACGTCCCAGTCCGGTGAAAGCGCCGAAGTGCTGCGCTGGTTTGCCGAGGCGGGCGTGGCGCCCGATACGTTCGGCCTGACGCTCGAAGGCGGATCGACGCTGGCCCGCACCGTGCCCTCGCTCGTGGGTGCCGGCGGCACCGAAAACGCCTTTGCCGCCACCCGCAGCCTGACCGTCAGTTTTGCGCTGCATCTTGCTGTTTTGACAGCGCTTGGCGATGATCCCGCGGCAGCGCTCGAGCGCCTTCAACGCGGTGACACAGCGCAGATTGATGCGGCCGTCAAAACACTCTCCGATGTTTCCTCGGTGGTAACATCGGGGCGCCGTTTGCAGGGCGTTGCCGAAGCCATAGCGCTCGGCCTCACCGAACTGTCGCGCATCCCCTGCTTCTCGCTGGAAGGCGGGCAATTGCGGCATGGGCCGATGGAAATGCTCGGACCGAAGGTCGGTGTCGTGCTGTTCCGCGGCAAGGATGCCACCGCCGGGCTGGTTGCCGGAATGGCCGTGTCCGCGTGCGAAGCAGGATCGCCTGTGGTGGTGTTCGACGCCTCGGGCGAAAAGCCGATTGATGGCGTTACCACCGTCAATGCCGGAGAAGCCGCCGGGATCGCCGCCATTTTCGCGCTGCTGCCCGCCGCGCAGCATTTCATGATCGCCTTTGCCGGT
This sequence comes from uncultured Phyllobacterium sp., assembly GCF_902479695.1. Lineage (NCBI taxonomy): Bacteria > Pseudomonadati > Pseudomonadota > Alphaproteobacteria > Hyphomicrobiales > Phyllobacteriaceae > Phyllobacterium > uncultured Phyllobacterium sp. The sequence continues at coordinate 22,515 of NZ_CABSQF010000006.1, forward strand.
GAACGGGTCGCCGATGTCGGAACGCCCGTGCGCTCCACCAAGATTACGCGGAGCGAGTAGGAACATGCGCCCGCTGGCCGTCATTGGAAATGTCAACGTGGACCTGATCCTCGGCCCTGCCGACCCCTGGCCGACGCCCGGCACCGAGATCATGGTCGATTACGACGAACTGCGTGTCGGCGGTTCGGCCGGCAATTCGGCTTTGACCTGGGAAGGGCTCGGCATCGACTTCCAGATCGCCGCCAATGTCGGCAGCGACCAGTTCGGCCAATGGCTGCGCGAAGAATTCGGCGTGCGCGGCCAGCGCTGGCCTGTTGCCCCGATGGGAACAACCCTGTCCGTCGGTATTACCCATCCCAATGGCGAGCGCACGTTCTTCACGACGCGCGGCCATCTCGGCGCCCTGTCCTGGCCGGATGTGCTCGCCATGCTGGACACGCACCAGTTGCGCGGCGGTTATGTCCTCCTGTGCGGTTCGTTCCTGACCGATGCGCTGGTTGCGGACTATGATGCGCTGTTTGACTGGGCCGATGCCAACGATATCCGCGTCGCGCTCGATACGGGCTGGCCAGCCGGCGGCTGGAGCGACGCCAACCGTGCGGCGACCCGCCGATGGCTGTCACGCTGTCACTGCGCCCTGTTCAACGAGGTGGAAACAACGCGGCTGGCCAACAGCATCGAGCCCGCAGACGCGGCGCGCACGCTGAAGGCGCTGATGCCGGAAAACGCCATCGTCGTGGTCAAATGCGGATCGGACGGTGCCCTGGCCATCGGTCCGGACAATCAGCTGGTGACGACCGATGCACCGATGGTGTCCGTTGCCGACACGATCGGCGCCGGTGATGTTTTCAATGCGGCCTTCCTGGCCGCCCTTGCCCGGGAAATGCCCCTGCAACACTGCATCGCCGCCGGTGTCCATGTGGCGTCCAAAGCCATCTCGACCGTACCCCGCCGCTATGACAGCCACGACCTCGACACCACGCCGGAGAATGCGCAATGAGCGCCCTTGAACTCATCGACATCAGGAAACGCTACGGCGTCATCGAAACCCTGAGAGGTATTGACCTGTCGCTTGCCAGCGGCGAGTTCCTGGTGCTGCTCGGCTCCTCCGGCTGCGGCAAGTCCACGCTCCTCAACATCATTGCAGGGCTGGCGGAAGCAACGGAAGGCGATGTGCGCATCGGCGACCGCTCCGTGACCGGCGTGCATCCGAAGGACCGGGACATCGCCATGGTGTTCCAGTCCTATGCGCTCTATCCGAACATGTCGGTGGCACGCAACATCGGCTTCGGGCTGGAAATGCGCAAGGTTCCGGCGGCCGCACGCACGGACGCAGTGCGCAAGACCGCAAAAATCCTGCAGATCGAAAACCTGCTTGAACGCAAGCCTTCCGAACTTTCCGGCGGCCAGCGCCAGCGCGTCGCCATCGGCCGGGCTCTGGTGCGCGATCCGCAGATTTTCCTGTTCGACGAGCCGCTGTCGAACCTCGATGCGAAACTGCGCATGGAAATGCGCACCGAACTGAAGCGCCTGCACCTGATGCTGGGGACGACGATTGTCTATGTCACCCATGACCAGATCGAAGCGATGACGCTGGCAACCCGCATCGCCGTGATGCGCGACGGCCAGATCGAGCAATTGGCAACGCCTGATGAGATCTACAACCACCCGGCCACCCGTTATGTCGCCAGCTTCGTCGGCTCGCCGCCGATGAACATGCTGGAAGCCACGGTGGCCGAGGGCATTGCCCATATTGACGGATCGCTGAGCGGCTTTGCGCTTCCCGCCGATATCCGGGAAAAGGCCGGTCAGGCACGCGATGTCGTCATCGGCATCCGCCCCGAAAGCCTGAGCCTTGCTCCGGCTGGTGACGCGGCGCTTGGCATCGATGCCATGGTCGAGGTGGTGGAGCTGACCGGCCCCGAACTGGTGGTTACGTCAACCATCGGCAGCCAGCGCCTGACCGCCAGCCTGCCGCCGAAATCGGCGGTGACAGCCGGGATGGCCCAGCGCTTTGCCATCGATGCCGGTGCCCTGCACATTTTCGACAAGGCGACCGGTAGGCGGCTCTAGCCTTCCAGCAGATAGTCCGGCATGTCCTTCAGCCGGGCGATATCGCGCAGCGGCGGCTGGCCGAACAGGCGCGCATATTCGCGGCTGAACTGCGAGGGGCTGTCATAGCCCACCGCGTGGCCCGCCGTTGCCGCGTCCAGCGACTGGCTGAGGATGAGCCGCCGTGCTTCCTGCAGCCGCAATTGCTTCTGGTATTGCAGCGGGCTCATCGACGTCACCGCCTTGAAATGCTGATGGAAGGAGGACGGGCTCATATTGGCTTCGGAGGCCACATGCTCGATGCGCAGCGTCTTGCGGAAATTGCGCTTGATCAGTCCGATGGCCTTGTTCACCTGATGCAGACGGCTTTCCGACTGGGCGATCTGGCGCAGGCGGCCGGACTGTTCGCCCGTCAGGAGCCGGTAGAGCAGTTCACGCTCGGTCAGCGGCGCCAGCATGGAAATGTCCTTCGGCGTATCGAGAAGGCGGACGAGCCGCACGACATTGTCGAGCAGGTCCGGCCCCATCGGATTGAGCGACATGCCGCGGTCGGGCAGCTGGTTGCTGAAACTTTCCTTCGGTGCTTCCAGCAGCAATGCGCTGAGCATGGTGGGATCAAGGTCAAGGCGCAGCGACAGATAGGGCTCGTCTTCCGACGCTTCGATGACATGACCCACAATCGGCAGATCAACCGAAACGGTCAGATAGGTCGCCTTGTCATAATAGTAGACCTCGTCACCCAGCATGGTGCGCTTGCGGCCCTGGGCGATCACACAGACCGCCGGTTCATGCACCACATGGTTCGGCTCGGTCGGCGCCGTGGCACGGGCGAGGTTCAGGCGCGGAATATCCGTCGAAAACAGCCCATCGGCACCCGTGTGCTTTTCGATCAATTGTGCAAGCTCGGTAATTTTGTCCACGGCAGTTCTCCTCGGGTAATGCCCACCCTATCTAGGTGTCATCACGCGCGCGAACCAGAGCCGAACCGCCAGCTTTGATCCGCTTTGGAGGATTGTGCAATCATCCGGCAGTTTTGGTCAATCGCGACGGCGCGCTTTACGCCGCCCTGCCGCTTGCGATCTGGCGGATGAAATGGCCGGGCTCGATAGCGACGATGCGATCCTGCGGCACCGCTGACAAGCGCCGGACTTCGTCGACATCGGCCGCCTTCAATTGCGCCTTCGGATCGTCGAACCGCATCTCCGGATCGGGCACCGCCGACAGGAGAAGCCGGGTGTAGGGATGCTGCGGGTTGTCGATGACCTTGTTGACATTGCCCCATTCGACGATCTGTCCGGCATACATGACGACAATGTCCTCGGCGACGTAGCGGGCAGTAGCGATGTCATGGGTGATATAAAGCAGCGCAAGCTTCATGTCCCGCTTCATCTCGTTGAGCAGGTTGAGCACGCCGAGACGCACCGAGACATCCAGCATGGATGTCGGCTCATCCGCCACGATCACTTCGGCGCCGACCGCCAGCGTGCGGGCGATGTTGACGCGCTGGCGCTGTCCGCCCGACAGTTCATGCGGGTGTTTGCGCGCGACGATTTTCGGATCGAGCTTGACCCGGGTCAGCAGTTCCTCAATGGCAGCATCGAGCTGTTTTCCCCGCAGATCGCGCCGGTGCAACTGCAGCGGGCGGCGCAGGTGATAGTCGATTGTATGGGCCGGATTGAGCGAGGAAAACGGATCCTGGAAGATCATCTGCACCGAGCGGCGATAGGCGGCGAGCGCCTTGGCGTTGTCGGTCGCGACAGGTTTGCCCTTGAACAGCAGCTGGCCTTCGCTTGGCATGTATTCCCGCATCACCAGCCGGGCGCAGGTGGTCTTGCCGCTGCCGGATTCACCGACCAGCGCAAGGGTCCGGCCGGCATGCAGCTCGAAGGAAACCGACTGCGCCGCATTCACCTTGAAGGGCGCGGTGCCAAAGGACTTCGACACGCGGTCGAGCGCAAGGATGGCGGTTTGCGGATCGCTCATATCGATACCTTCTCCATCACCGGTTCTCCGTGCAGCGACGGGAAGGAAGCCCAGAGCTTTTTGGTATAGTCGTGCTGTGGCGCGCCATAGATGTTTTCCGCGGTGTTCTGCTCCACGAGCCTGCCCGCCAGCATGATGCCGATGCGGTCGCAGAACTGCACCATCAGGCCGAGGTCATGGGTGATGAACAGCACGGAAAAGCCGAAGGTACGGCGCAGCTCGTTGATGCGCTGCAGGATTTCGCGCTGCACCACCACATCGAGCGCGGTGGTCGGCTCGTCCATCACGACGATCTTCGGATTGAGCGCAAGGCAGATCGCAATAACGATACGCTGGCGCATGCCACCGGAAAACTGGTGCGGATAGTCCTTCATCCGGTCGGGCGGAATATCGACAAGACGCAGCATCTCCGCCGTCCGCTCGCGCGCCTGCGCCCGGTTCATCTTCTGGTGCGTGCGCAGCACGTCATAAAACTGTTCCTGAATGCGCAGCACGGGATTGAGCGAATTCATGGCGCTCTGGAACACCATGGCAACTTCACGCCAGCGGAAATCCCGCAACTGCGCCGGGTTGAGATCAAGCACATCCCTGTCCTCGAGCAATATCTCGCCGGACCGGATCAATGCCGGCGGCTTGTGCAGCCGGCTGATGGCAAAGGCGATGGTGCTCTTGCCGCAACCGGATTCTCCGGCAAGACCAAAGACTTCCCCGCGGGCGACGTCGAAGCTGACATTGTCCACTGCGCGAAAATCCGTGCTGTCGCCGATATAGTCGATGGTGAGGTTTTTCACCTGAAGCAGCGGTGCGGTCACAGGCGGCCCTCCCCGGAGCTGATCAGTGCCGACCAGCGGCTCATGCTGTTTCCCGTGCGAAGGCGCGGATTGGCGATCTCGTCGACGGCAAAGTTCAGCAGCGACAGGCCGATCCCCAGCAGCGCGAGGGCGAAACACGGGGTCAGGATATCCCACCAGGCGCCGACGGACAGGGCTGACGCTTTTTGCGCGTTGTACAGCATCATGCCCCAGGACACGGTCTTGGGATCGCCAAGGCCAAGGAACTCCAGCGTTGCTTCCGTGATGATCGCGAAAATCACGCTGCCGATGAAATTGATGCCGACGATGGAAATCAGATTGGGGAAGATTTCAAAGGTCATGATACGCCAGCGCGGCTCGCCCATCATTTCGGCCGATTTGACAAAATCCTTCTGCTTGACCGACAGGGTTTCGGCGCGGGTTACGCGCGCGCCCCAGGCCCAGGACGTGCAGCCGAGGATAATGGCAATGACCAGCGGGCTGGCCTGACCGATGAAGGAGGCAAGCACCAGCAGCAGCGGCAGGTTGGGCACCACCAGCACCATATTGGTGAAGAAGCTGATGACTTCATCCGTCTTGCCGCCGCGATACCCGGCAATGATGCCGAGCGCCGTGCCCAGCACCGTAATCAGGAGCCCGGCGCCGAAACCGACGGCAAGCGATGTCCGCGCCCCGTAGATCAACCGGGCAAAGACATCCTGGCCGATGCGTGTGGTGCCGAGCCAATGCTCGGCCGATGGCGGCTGGTGCGGCCGGCCGACGCGCGCTGCCGGGTTATACTCTGTCAGCAGCGGTGCCGCGAGGGCGATCAGGACGATGATCAGAAGAATGATCATGCCGACCAGGGCCTTGCGGTTGCGGACAAGTCCGGCGATGAGAGGTTGCATGGCTCATGTCCTCCGCAGGCGCGGATCGAGCAGCACATAGCTGATATCCACGATGAAATTGGCGACAAGCATGGCGATGGTCATGATCAGGAGCTGGCCCTGAATGACGGGATAGTCGCGGGCGAGAATGGCCTGGTAGAGGATGTTCCCGAGGCCGGGATAATTGAACACGACTTCGGTGACCAGCGAACCGCCGAGCACCGTGCCGATGGCGATGGCAAGGCTGCTGACCGTTGGCAGCAGCGCATTGCGCGCCGCATACCAGATCATCACCCGGCTGTCGGAAAGCCCCTTGGCCCGCCCCATGACGATATAATCCTCGCCAAGAAGGTTGATCATGTTGTTGCGCATGGTGACGGCAAAACCACCGGTCAGCACCGTGCACAAGGTCAGCATCGGCAGGATGCCGTGATAGAGAACGCTGAGGATATAGGTCAGGGAGAACGCGGGATCGAGCGCCGGATCGGCGGAATAGCCGGTCGGGAACCAGTTGAGCGTGAAGCCGAAGAAGAAGAGCACGATCAGCGACGTGACCACCGCCGGGACGGAGGTGGCGAAGATCGCACCGACGGACACGACGACGTCGAAGACACTGCCGCGCCGCCAGGCGGCGAGAATGCCGAGGAATGTCCCGAGCGTGAAACTGATCAGTGTGGCGGTTCCCATCAGGGCCACGGTCCAGATCAGGGCATGGCCGAGAACCTCCGTTACCGGCAGCGGAAAATATTTGATCGACCGGCCGAGATCGCCCGTGAAAATGCTCTTGAGATAAGTGAGGTACTGCTGCCAGAGCGGCCCGTCGACGAAGCCGAAAGTCAGTTTCAGCGACGCGAGATTTTCCGCCGACAGTTCCGTGCCGGTGCTGGAAAACATGATCTGGATCGGATCCCCCGGCATCAGGCGCGGCAGGAAGAAATTGATCGTGGCAGCCGCAATGAAGGCAGCCAGATAGAATCCGAGGCGTCGAAGCAAAAAGGCCATATGCATCTCCCATCGCGGCGGGGACAGGTTTCACCCGTCCCCACATGTGCGATGCCTATTTGACCGGCTCAAGCGCCAGAAGGTGGATGAGACGCGCCGGATTGTTGCGGGTGATCGACGGATTGACGAAGGGGTGCTCCTTTGTCGACCAGCCGCTGAACCGCTTGGTGTTGTACTGATACCAGTTCGGATTGTTGAACACCGGCATCATCGGCAGGTTTTCCGCAACAATGCGCTGGGCCTTGTTCATCACGGTCTTCTGTTCTGCCGGATCAGCGGTCCGTGTGAAATCGACCAGCAGCTTGGCGAGATCAGGATTGAACCAGCGCTGCGCGGTAAAGCGGGTCTTGCCCTTGTCCTGCTCGTTATAGGCACGCTGATAGGGATAATAGGGTGAGGCCGCCGCCGGCAGGCTGTTGATGGCCATGTCGAAATTGCCATTGATCAGGTTACCCGACCAGACCGCTTCTTCCGGCGTTGCAATCTTCACATCGAGCCCGGCCGCCTGCATGCCTTCAATGGCGATCTGCACCGTGTCGATCCAGTCCGTCCAGGCATTGGGCACGATCAGCGAGAACGACAGCTTTGTGCCATCGGGGTTGTCACGGAAGCCGTCGCCGTCCTTGTCCACATAGCCCGCCTCGTCGAGCAGGGCCTTGGCCGCGTCCGTGTCATATTTGCCGTATTTGCCGAAGTCGGTCAGCACAGACGGATCGGACCAGTTCTTGTACAGTTCGCCCATGCCCGAGGGATCGTCATTCAGCGTGGGATAACCGTAACCGGCCACGTCGATCATGCCCTTGCGGTCCAGCGCCATGCTGACGGCGCGGCGGAATTTCACGTCGTTGAAGGCCTTGCGGTTGTTGGCGTTGGCCGTTTCCAGATTGAACAGGAAAGCAACCATGCTGCCCGGCGTGTACCAGTAGTGGAAGTTCTTCGGGTCCTTGGCTACATAGGTGTTCTCGATATCCGGCAGGAACGACACACCCCAATCGAGCGTACCATTGGCGGTTGCGGTCAGGATCTGGTTGTTATCGGCCAATTGCGGGAAGCGCATACAGTCGATCTTGAGGTCCTTGGCATCCCAGTAGTTCGGATTGCGGCACTGGTCGTAGGTCTGGCCGGTGAACCGGGCAATCTCGGTCATCGGGCCACTGCCGACCGGATTCTCGTTGGCGAAAGTCACCGGATCGGCAATATCCTTCCAGACATGTTCCGGAATGATCGGAACCTGCACCAGCTGGTCGGCGGCCAGCGAGCTTGGATTGACCAGCGTGAAACGAATGGTCTGCGCATCGACAACCTCGACGCCGCTGATGAATTTCCAGATGCTGACGAAATCCAGCGCAGGGAACTTCTGCAGATAGTCATAGGTGAATTTGACGTCGGCCGAGGTCAGCGGCTTGCCATCCGACCATTTCATGTCCGGCCGCAGCTTGAACTCGATGCTCTTCAGATCGTCCGCCAGCTTGAAACTTTCGGCGAGGCGATAGTTCGGCTTGTTGTTGTCGAAGCGGTTGAAGACGACGAGCGGCTCATAAATGAAATCAAGCGTGCTCTGACGGGCCGACGTCTGGTTGAACGGATTGAAATTGCGCACCCAGGTGGTGGCCGGCTCGATGTTGACGGTCAGCACCGTCTGCGCCATGGCAGGCGCAGACAGGAGCATCATTGCAGAAGCTGCTGCAAACAGACGGTTTCTCGACATGCGTATTCCCCTGTTTTTATTGATTAAAGACGATCAGCTGACCAGTGCACCTGCAAACATGTCTTCCACTTCCGCATGCACCGCCTTGACATCGACTTTCAGCGATCCAAGCCGGGCATTGGCGGCGGCGATGCGGCGGGCGGCGTCTGCGGTCAGCGGGCGGGATGCCTTCGCCGCCGCTTCGCTGTCCGCAAGATCGCCATGGCTGTGCAGCGCAATATCGAAGCCCGCGTCGAGAACCTGCGCGACGCGTTCCGGCATGGTGCCGGTCAGAGAATTCATGAAAATGCAGTCGGAGACGAGGACACCGTCATACCCCAGGTCCTTGCGGATGACATCCAGCATGACGGGCGAGACGGAAGCGGGCTGCTCCTTGTCATAGGCCGAATAGACCACATGCGCCACCATCGCCCAGGGCGTATCCTTGAGATCGATGAACGGCTTGAAATCCGTTGCAAGGAGGGTTTCCTTGCTCGCATCGACGACCGGCCGCTCCTTGTGGGAATCCAGCGTGGCGCGGCCGTGGCCCGGGATGTGCTTCATGACCGGCATGTTGCCCGTCTCCAGCAAACCGTCGATGACCTCGCGGCCGAGCAGCGTCACGAGTTCCGGATCAGCCCCGAACGACCGGGCGCCGATGACGTCGCTTGTGGTATCGAACACCAGATCGAGCACCGGCGAGCAACCGCTGGACAGTCCAAGCTCGGTCATCATGGTGCCCATGGCACGGGAAGAGAGCCGCAGCGCCTTTCGTGCCAGCTCAAGATCATGCCGTGCGAGACGGGCAAACTCGCCAAAACTGCGGAACAGCGGCCACGGGCCGGCGTCGAGATGCTGAACGCGGCCACCCTCCTGGTCGGTGAAGACCGGCGCATCGGCACGCCCGACAGCCTCGCGGAAGCTTTCGATCAATGCCTTGACCTGCTCGGGCTCACGCTGGTTGCGGCGGCCGACAAAGAGGCCGAGCGGGTTGGTCTCGCGAAACAGCGCGATCTCATCGGGTGACAGGACCGGGTTGGGAATGCCGACGAACAGGGCGAGAGGCAATTGGCTGGACACTGTATTCACTCCATGGGAACTGTGATTGGGGATAGGCTTCAGGTTCGCTTGGCGCGCAACATGCCCTGATAGATGCCTTTGTTTTCGGCTGGGATTTCGATGGCGCCGGCGGCCTTCACGTAGAAGTCCACCGGACCGGCATCACCGATGAACGCATAGGCATGGCCGAGCGTTTTCATGGTTTGCAAGGCGGCTGAAAAGAGGGCAAGGCCGAAGCCCTTCCCCTGCTTGTCGGGATGGACGCCCGTCGGGCCGAAGAAGCCGCGCGCTATCGCGTCGTAGCAGGCAAATCCTGCAAGCGCGCCATCCTCGATGGCGATGAGACAGGCCGAGGGCTGGCGGGTGATGGCAACCGTGACTTCGCTGGCCCAATTGGCACTGAAATGTTCGCGGACCCAGTCCGTGACCAGTTGTGCCTCGGGCGCGAGCACCGGACGGATGGTCACAGCAACGCCGTCAGCCTTGGTCTTCAGTTCGGCCAGCTTGTCGGTGTACAAGCTTACGAGTAAATCAGACACCGCTGCTCCTCATCCAAATAATTCCATTGTAATGGAATATATCCCCTTTTAATGTAATAGAGTTGGATTTTTTGCGCGCGCTTGTCAACTGTTTTTCGGGGCGGCATCTCGCCCGCGTCCCCACTGTCCACCCGATTCCTGCAACTTCCGGTTTCGCGCGATCCCGCTTATCCGCAGGACGGAACCTCCCTGCATCGCCGACGGGACGTCAATGGCCTTGAATGGGCGTTTCGATTCGCACGAGGTCGCCCGTCATTTCCCGGTCGGGCGGGAAACGACATAAATGGCGCAGGCGATGAGGAACAACATGACGACACCGCCGAGAAGCGGCGTCGGCCGCGCAAAATACCAGAAGGAGCCATAACCGAACGCCATGCCGCCGCAGGCAATCCATTTCACCCGGAGCGGAATGGTGCCATGGCGCTGCCACTGCACCAAAGTCGGGCCGAAGACCGGGTGTTCCAGCAGCCATTTCTCGAAACGCGGCGAAGAACGGCCGAAACACCAGGCGGCGATGATCAGGAAAATGGTGGTGGGCATGACCGGAAGGAGCGCGCCGATAAAGCCGAGCGCAACCATCACCCAGCCAAGCGCGAAATAAAACGCGCGTCGCGTTCCGTTCATCCTGCCCGCTCCTTCGCTAGCCCTTCGCGATACGAGAAGCGGTTTATCCGGTGGCGATGCGGTTGTCAGCCGGCAACCGCATCAACCCTATTGTTTCAAAGACCAAAATGCCCCTTCAGGCCCGGAACCGATGCAACGATCTTATCGACCAGCTGCGGATCGGCGGATTGCTTGGCATGGGCGATCACGGCGGTACCCGCCTGCTGAATCTGCTCCACCGTCAAGCCGCTGGCCTTGAGCGCCGCCATGCCATTGACCAGCGCGCCGACTTTTTCACCCGCAGCGCCGCTGAGAAAACCGGTTATGCTGGAGATGAGCCCGCCCGACTGATTGCCGGCAGCCATGACGTCGAAACTCTGCGCCAACTGGGCCGCGCCCGGCATCTTGGCAAAAAGGCTGGCTGCCTGTTCCGGAGCTTCATGCTGGAGCACGGACAACACGGTTCCTGCCGCCTTTTCCGCTGCCTGCGGATCGAGATTGGCTTGGGTGGCTATGGTGTTCACCAGATCCTGGATCGGCATGGCATTCTCCTGTTTGCGAGCGCAGAGCCGGATATTATACCGCCTCTGTGAGCGTTGGATGACGCCAGAAAAGCCACGACGTTGCAAGCAGAAACGCCCGGACAGGCAATTGAGCCGTCCGGGCGTGCTTGGAATTCAATCGCGGCCTGCCGAATGGCAGGCTGTTCCTATTCAGACTTCAGGCGGGTGTTGCATGCACTCCAGTATTGCGGCCATGTCTGGCCGGCAACCTTGTTGGCAGCCTTTGCCTTCTGCCACTCATCGCCGCATTCGCGAATGCGGGAACGGAATGCGATTTCACCGGCAGACAAAGGTTTGCCGTTGGCGGCGGTTTCGGTTGCTGCGCCCGCTTTGCCGGCGGTCGCCTTGGCTGGCGCGGCGGCCGGTTCCGGCGGCATTGCCGCATCGGATTTGTCGGCCTTGAGGCTGTCGCTGCACGCCGACAGGAACTGCGGCCACTTCTGATCCTTCAATGTACCGGCGGTTTTGGCAGCCTGATACTGGGTGCTGCATTCCTTGGTCACCGCTTTGGCCGACATGGTTCCGGCTGCTGCCGGCGCTGCTGCCATTGCCGGCGTTTTGGCCGGCTTGGTGGCGTCCTGAGCCTGCTTGACCGCCGGTGCCGTGGCCGCAGGAGCCGGTGCCGCAGCATCGGTCTTCAGGCTCGCACTGCAGGTCGACAGGAACTGCGGCCATTTCTGGCCATTGAGCGTACCGGCCTGCTTGGCCGCATTGTACTTCGTGCTGCACTCTTTGGTGACAGACTGGGCAGCAGTGCTCGCTGCGGATGCAGGGAGGGCAAATAGTGTCAATCCGGCGCCGACAATCACCGATGCGGCGAGCGTATGTGTCAGAAACTGGTTCATCTTCACATGTTCCTTGCGATCTGGTTCGCGTTTCCCCCGGGCACGCACCATGCGTTCCGGTTTAACAATGCCTTGATGCCTCCCGTCCCTGGGGAGTGAAGCGCATTTTCAACGCACCACTCGAAGTCATCAAGTGGAATCTGCACGTCGATTGTGGCTGAAAATGTCTCGCTTCCAGGAATATTTGCAGGTGAATTGCGCATCAGCGTGACCCGGCATGATTGATCCATGGCATTGCAAACACAGCATGATCTTCTCACTTACTGATTGCAAGTGAGTTCATATTCTACCGGAGGTATGGCAAAGGGGTGGCTGCGAACAGGCCTGCAGCCGGCTTCGGATCTCGATCGATTTCCATCGCTCATCCGAGGGGAGCGGCATGGCGCGGGAAAACCCGCGCCATGCCAGAACAACTTAAGCGACGGCAGCGAGCCTGTCTTCGACCGGTTCCGGAACCGATGCGATCGTGCGCAGAATCTGCGACGCGATCTGGTAGGGATCGCCCTGGGAATTCGGACGGCGATCTTCGAGGTAGCCCCGATAGCCATTGGCGACAAAGCTGTGCGGCACGCGGATCGACGCACCACGATCGGCGACGCCATAGCTGAACTGATGGATGGACTGGGTCTCGTGCTTGCCGGTCAGGCGCAGATGATTGTCCGGTCCGTATACGGCAATATGCTCATCGCAGGCGGCTTCGAACGCAGCCATGACCTGTTCGAAATAATCTTTGCCGCCGACTTCGCGCATATAGTCCGTCGAGAAGTTGGCATGCATGCCGGAACCATTCCAATCGGTATCACCGAGCGGCTTGCAATGGTATTCGACGTCGATACCGTACTTTTCGCACAGACGCTGCAGGAGATAGCGCGCCATCCAGATTTCGTCCGCGGCCTTCTTGGAGCCCTTGCCGAAAATCTGGAATTCCCACTGTCCCTTGGCCACTTCGGCATTGATGCCTTCGTGGTTCAGACCGGCAGCAAGGCAGATATCGAGATGTTCTTCGACGATCTTGCGGGCGACATCGCCGACATTGCTGTAGCCGACGCCCGTATAATAGGGGCCCTGGGGCGCAGGGAAGCCGGCCTCGGGGAAGCCGAGCGGGCGGCCGTTCTTGTAGAGGAAATATTCCTGTTCGAACCCGAACCATGCGCCTTCATCGTCATTGATGCTTGCACGCGTATTGGAAGGATGCGGTGTCTTGCCATCGGGCATCATCACTTCGCACATCACGAGAACGCCATTCTTGCGCTCGCTGTCCGGATAGACGGCAACCGGCTTCAAAACGCAATCCGAACTTCTGCCCTCGGCCTGCATCGTCGAACTTCCGTCGAAGTTCCAGAGAGGCAGCTGTTCCAGTTTGGGGAAAGCATCGAATTCCTTGACCTGCGTCTTGCCGCGAAGGTTGGGGACCGGCGTGTAACCGTCGAGCCAGATGTATTCGAGTTTGTATTTTGTCATTATGGCTTCTCTCATAGGTAGTTGTGCGTGCTGATCCTTTTTGCCGGTGCTGCGCCCAATCGTGCGCCATCACCTGCGGATACACTACCCAAAGCAATTTGCGTGCCACTTTCGGCGGAGGCTTAATTGCGGGCCCGCCCGGAGGCGTAAAAACAGCAAATGATGGCTTGCCAGCAAACAAAACCGGGCCGCCAAGACAAACAGCCGCGCTCAACAATTGCACATTGTCTGCCGATATTTTGTGCAACTGCGAAAATCCTGTGCAGCACCGCTTGCTGCAAAACAAAACCGGCAGCTCCATGGGAACTGCCGGCGATCATTTGCATTGGCAATCCGTGGACTGCCCGAACTCCAACCCGAACGCTAAACGGACCCTTCGCAGCAGGCCGAGCGAACGCGCGCGCCCATGGCAAGCAGGCTCTTGGATACCGCGGGTTGATCCACCGTAAACGGGCGCTGCCAATTATTGGATGCGACAGCTTCAATATTTTTTCGCGCCACAGATTTCATAAGGAGTTCAAGCTCGCTGCGGGTCACATGGTCAGCGCGCATGACGGCGTTGATCATGGGATCTGATAAAGCTTCAGCAAGGGTAAGATCGGCATATGTCTGTGGCATGATGCTCTCCTTCTGTGCGGCAACGGCGCCGCAATAACGAATAGAATGGTAAATCAGTACTTTTGTAAGGCGTCGGCCCGAACACCAATTTGAAAAATTGACATGAGAACCAAATGCGTGTTACCGGTAAGTAACAACCCATAGTTACTGGACGGTAACATCTATGTCAAGCGCGCCTACGCAGGAAATTTCGAAACCTCACGATACTGTTATATCAGGGGAATCCAACGGCAGCCGAATGCCGCCGCGCGCCCGCATCGTGGCCAGCGCCATCGAGCTGTTTCGCCAGCAAGGCATCAAGGGCGTTGGTGTCGACGCGATTGCCGAGGCCGCCGATTCCAACAAGATGACGCTGTATCGCCACTTCGGATCGAAGGACGACCTGATCTGCGAGTGCCTCAAACAGGTTTCCGCACGGCGCGAACAGATCTGGCGCGATCTGGAAACGGCCTTTCCGGATGATCCGCTTGCGCAGATACGCGGCTGGATTCATGAAGCCGCCGAATGCGTGTTCAGTGATCCGCGCGGCTGCGACCTGGCCAATGCCGCCATTGAACTCAAGGAAGCGAATCACCCCGCTTTCAAAGTGATCGTCGATGCCAAGAAAGTGCACAAGCAGCGCCTGATCGACCTTTGCCGCATGGCAGGGGTCACACAGGCCGAACAATTGGCGGATGCGCTTGTGCTGCTTGTCGAGGGGGCCCGCGTGTGCGGCCAAAGTGCTGGCGTGGAAGGTCCTCAGCAACAGTTGAAGCGGGCGTGCGACGCCATGATTGCCGCCTATTCCGCCAAGTGACGGCTAGAGACGCCCTGTCTTTACCGTCCCAAACCTGACCATCCAGCCGAGACCAGTCGCGCAGCAGGCAAGACCGCTTGCGTGGGGGTGGAGGTAATTTCTGTACCCGGGGAAGCCAGACCACACGCGAGGCGTGCCGTTTGATTCACGCACTTGTTATCAGCGTTCATCGCAGGACCATGTACATTGCGTGATCAGGACAGGGCTCCCCGACACCCGCCGAACCAACTGCCCGCAAAGGGCAAAACGACACTGGTGCAAATCCAGACGGAGTGGCAATCGAATGGGAATAGCCTTCATGAACGACCGGATGCCCGAAACCCTTCCCTTCATAAGTCATGAAACACGTTCCGAGTGGCTGCTGCAGCGCGTCGCGATCCTGCGTCAGCATCCCAATTTCAGCGAAGCAGCGGCGGACTATGCGGACGACGCCGTCGGAATTTTTGAAGGCCGTTACATGGCCAACAAGGTCATGGCGAATGTCGCCCGGCAAGTCATCTGCATGTCGATTCTCGCACTGCATTTCACCCGCGACAATGGACATCACGGCGCAACCATTTCCAGCATCCAGAACATAACGTCGAGCCTGAAGCTCTGCAGCAAGAACACCACCTCGGCGACAATCGATCTTCTGGAGAATATCGGGCTCGTCAGCCGCGTGCTCGACGAAACCGACCACCGGAACCATCTGATCCAGCCGACGGACAAGCTGATATCCGGCATGCGCAGGATTGTCGGCGTTGCCATCGCTGCGGCCGACAAATTGTTTCCTTCGAGACATTACCAGCAATTGATCGACGATACGGACGGCTTCCTCGAACGCTATTTCGCCTCCAGCCTGCATTCGCTGCTCAATGTCAGCACCATGATTTCCAACCTGCACAGTTCCCAACTCTTCGCCATCAGCGATGGCGGCGGAGTCCTGCTCTGCAAGCTGATGACAATGAAGGAACAGCAACCGGCAGACCGGGAGAATATCGTCAGCTTCCCCTATGATGAAATCGGCAATCTTTTCGGCGTGTCACGCACCCATATTCGCCGGCTTATGAAACGGGCCGAAGCGGAAGGGCTCGTTCGTCTGCTGGAAGACGGCGGCCGGCAGATCGAGATATTGCCGACCCTCAATGACGTTTTCGAAAACATGGTCGCCGCCCATATAGCCCGCGCCCAATTCGACATTCATCTTGCCAACGGGGATTACGATCTGTTGCCCATAGATCGCAACGCCTGAAGACCTTCGCTTGCGGAAAGCGCACTCGCCGCGCCACCCGATCTCGACCATCATGCTCAAAAGAAATGACCCTGCCCCTTGGAAAGGCAGGGTCGTTGAGCATTGACTGGAGATCAATTGAACTCATTTGCCTCCCTGTTCCACGCAGTTTTGCCGCATGAACGAGAATTTGCCGGTTCACGTTGCATCCGATTTTCCAGGCAGTCAAAGGATAAAACTGGTGGCTTTTTGCTACCAACTTTGCGCAGCCAAATTGCGCCGGACGCGGCTTTCCCGCGACATTTGCGGAAGATTGCGGTTTTCGTGAACGGGATTCGTCGGTGACCTATAGCAGGATGCGGACCTTACAAAGATTTGATTTGCATCGAAAAACAGTAAGCCGGCTGGGCGTTTCGCGCAGCCGGAAAGACAAGACCGACACGCCATGACGGCATTTTGCGTCGGGGTGACTGGTGCAAATTAGCAACATTGTGTCTGGTAGCAATATACCACCAGTTATGTCCTTTGACCAAAAGGGTACCAAAGTAAGACATAAGTGAGGCACCGCGAATTTGGCTTGCCCCTAGAACAATGATCCTTCACTGGAGATCGACATGAATATCAAAACTCTTCTTCTCGGCTCTGCCGCTGCACTTGTTGCAGTATCGGGAGCTCGCGCTGCAGATGCAGTTGTTGTCGCTGAACCAGAAGCCGTCGAGTACGTCAAAGTGTGTGACGCATATGGTGCCGGCTTCTTCTATATCCCGGGCACCGAGACATGCCTGAAGATCGGCGGTTACATGCGCTACGATGCCGGCGGCGGTGACGACCCATACAAGGGCGGACACATGGGCGGCCAGAACGACACCTATTACAAGCGTGCCCGTGCCGAGGTGCGTTTTGATGCCCGGACGGAAACCGAACTTGGCACATTGCGCTCCTACATCCAGACGCGTTTCCAGTATACCGATGGCAATCAGGATGGCGCGTCCATTCCGCAGGCCTTTATCGAACTGGGCGGCTTCCGCGTCGGCGTGGCCGACGAAATCTTCGGCTCGTGGGTCGGATATGCCGGTAACATCATCAATGACGACGTGATCCAGTACAACAGCTTTGCCAGCAACCAGATAAGCTACACATACAATGCCGGCAATGGCTTCTCGGCGATCATCGCCGCCGAGCAGGGCGAAGTGGATCAGGGTTACGATTACCGCATCGATGACTACATGCCCCACGTCCTCGTGGGTGCCAAGTACGAACAGGGCTGGGGAACGATCTCCGGTATCGCCGGTTACGACTCTGCCGTGGAAGAATGGGGCTTCAAGGCTCGTCTGGACGTCAAGTTCACCGACACGGTTTCCGCCTGGGTGATGGGTGCCTACCAGACCAACTATGACGACCAGTCCTTCAACACCAATGTCAACCGCAACTGGTTCGGCACGTGGGAAGGCGACTACGCCATCTGGGGCGGCCTGGCTGCCAAGGTTACCGACAAGGCAACCGTCAATGCGCAGGTTGCTTACGAAGAACAGGGCACGATTGCTGCTGCTTTGAACGTGGCTTACGAGCTTGTTCCCGGCTTCACGATCACACCGGAACTCAACTACACGAAGTTTGACGGCGCGCGTAAGGACTATTCCCTTGCCCATGGCGGCAATGACGATGCCTTCGGTGGTATCATCCGCTTCCAGCGCAATTTCTAGTCATCGCAAAGGCTGATTGTCCGGGGCCGCAAGGCCCCGGTTTTTTTATGGGCGGAACGCTGGCTCCGCCCGCCTCAACCAATCATGCATTTACGCTTGCCGGTTCCTGATGCCCTGCGGGCGGAACAGTATTGTCAGGCGCCTTGATGCGGAACCACGCGATGTAGAGTGCGGGCAGGAACAGAAGCGTCAGCACCGTACCCACGATAATGCCGCCCATCATGGCATAGGCCATCGGCCCCCAGAATATTTCCCGGGCAATCGGGATCAGCGCAAGGCTGGCCGCGGCCGCCGTCAGCATGATCGGCCGCATGCGATGCTCCGTCGCTTCGACCACAGCACTCCACGGATCCTTGCCTTCCCGCCGCAGATCCTCGATCTGGACGACAAGGATCACAGAATTGCGGATCAGGATGCCGATCAACGCCAGGACGCCCAGCAAAGCCACAAAGCCAAGCGGAGAATTGCTGGAGAGCAACGCGGCAACGACACCGATGATGGCCAGCGGCGCAACCGCGAAGACCAGGAACAGCCGCTGGAAGCTTTGCAACTGGATCATCAAAAGGGTCACCATGGCAAACAGCATGAGCGGAGCAACGGCTGCGATGGGCGCCTGGGCCTTGCCGCTTTCTTCCACCGCACCGCCAACGACAACACCGTAACCCGGCGGCAGCTTGCCTGCGAACTCGGCGACCTTGGGCGCCAGTTGCGTCACCACTGTTGCGGGCTGAAGGTCACCGACGATACCGGCCTTGAGCGTTATGGTGGGTTGGCGCGCGCGACGCCAGACCACCGACTGCTCCAGCTCGTAGCGGAAATTCGCAACAGCTGCAGCCGGCACGGACTGGCCGTTGCTGGTCGTCAGCTGGATGTTGCGAAGCTGGTCGATCGAGCCGCGTTCATCGGCGCGGGCGCGCACAACCACATTGATCAGATAGATGGAATCCCTGACCTGCGTGATCGTCGAACCGCCGACAACGGCATTGAGCGACGAGGCAATCGATTCCGAGGTGATCCCGAGCTGACGCGCCTTGTCCTGCAGCACGTCGACCTTGATGACGCGGGAGGGTTCGTTCCAATCGAAGGTGATGTCGCCGATGGATGGATTGCCGGCAATCAGATTGGCCATATCATGGGCGTAATCGCGCACCTTCTGCACATCCGGCCCGCTGACCCGGTACTGGACCGGACGGCCGACCGGCGGTCCGATATCCAGCAGATGGACAAAGGCGTCGGTGCTTGGGAACTCGTTCTTCAGCCATGCCTGCAACGTCGTCCGCAGCCGGTCGCGTGCCTCCAGGCTCTTCGTCACGATCACCGTCTGCCCGAAGAACGGATTTGACGGCTGCACGTCGAATGACAGGAGGAAGCGGATGGCACCCTGCCCGACATAGGAGCTCCAATGATCGATATCGGCGTTGCCGGCCAATTGCTCAGCCTCGAACTTGTCCATCTGCGCCTTGGTTTCAAGGATCGAGGCATTCTGCGGCAGGTTCCAGTCGACAATCAGCTCATGACGATCGGAGTTGGGGAAGAACTGCTGCTGGACGTGACCCATTCCGTACAGGGAAACCGCGAAAATCACGACGGTCGCGGCAATGGTCACCCAGCGGAACCGCATGCAGAGCAGGAGAATACGCTGGAACCACAGGGTAAACCGGCCGGGGTTCTCGTGCTTGTTCTTCATCGTCTTCGGCAGCAGCGTCACGCCGAGCAGCGGCGTGAAGATGACTGCCACGATCCACGAAACAACCAGCGATACGGCGATCACGACGAACAGCGTATAGGTGAATTCACCCGCCGCACTGCTGTTGAGGCCAACGGGAATGAAGCCGGATACCGTCACCAGCGTACCGGTCAGCATCGGAAAGGCAGTGTGTGTGTATACATAGGTGGCGGCCTTGCGCAGATTATCCCCTGCCTCAAGCCGCGCCACCATCATCTCGACGGCGATCATCGCGTCGTCGACGAGCAAGCCCAGCGCGATGATCAGCGCACCGAGTGAAATACGCTGGAGCGAGATGCCCATATATTCCATCACCATGAAGGTGATCGCCAGGACAAGCGGTATGGCCAGCGCAACCACGAAACCGGCACGCATGCCCAGGCTGACAAAGCTGACCGCCAGCACGATGGCCACGGCCTCAAACAGGGCGCGCGTAAAGCCGGATACCGCCTCCTCGACGATTTGCGGCTGGTCCGAAACCAGATTGACGCCAACGCCCACGGGCAGATCCGCCGTGATCTGCTGCATCTGCGCCTTGAGGTGTTCGCCAAACTTCAGGAGGTTGCCGTTCGGCTTCATGCCGATGGCAAGACCGATGGCTTCCTTGCCGTTCACGCGGAACAGGCTGGGCGGCGGATCGATATAACCGCGGGTAACCCGCGCGACATCGCTCAACCGGAAGAAGCGGTCATTGACGCGAAGATTGATGGCCTGCAGGCTCTTCTCCGACACGAACTGGCCGTTCACCCGGATCATCACCCGTTCAGGGCCGGTTTCGATGACGCCCGACGGGGTGATCGCATTCTGCGCCTGCAGGGTGCTGATGATGGCCTGCTGGTCCAGCCCGAGGGCCGCGACCTGCTTGGGCGAGAACTCCAGATAGATCGCCTCGTCCTGCGCACCCACAAGCTCGACCTTGCCGACATCGGGAACCGTCAGGATTTTCCGCCTGACGTCTTCGACGTAATCGCGCAGTTGCCGCCGGCTCAGCCCGTCGGAGGTAAAGCCGTAGACATTGCCATAGACATCGCCGAACTGGTCGTTGAAGAACGGCCCGACGACCCCTTGCGGAAACTGCGGAGAAATATCGCGGATCATGTTGCGGACGCGGATCCAGGTTTGCGTGACGGCATCGCCGCGCACCGTATCCTTGAGGTTGAGGAAAATCGTCGTCGATCCCGGCGAACTGACACTGCGGGTATAGTCCAGCGTATCGAGTTCCTCGAGCTTCTTTTCAATCCGCTCGGTGACCTGTGTCGTCGTGTCCTCGACCGACGCTCCCGGCCATTGGGCCGAGATCACCATGGTCTTGATGGTAAAGTTCGGGTCTTCCTCGCGGCCGAGATTGAGATAGGAGAAAATCCCGGCAATTGTGAAAACGATCATGAAATACCAGACGAGAGACCGGTGATCGAGCGCCCATTCCGAAAGGTTGAACTTCTTCATAGCGGTTTCCCGTCAGTCATCTTGATTTTCTGGCCTTCGACCAGGCTATGCGCCCCTGCCGTGGCGATCCGGTCACCGTCGGTCAGTCCGGACACGACAATGGCGTCCGCATTGGTGCGGTCTTCCAGTTTGACTTCCCTGGCCGAAACCGCCGCCTGCTTTTCATCGATCAGCCACACGAACGTCTTGCCATCCTTGTCGAAGATTGCCGTTGCCGGAATGCGGATGCGCGGATCCGCTGCGGTGGTGAGATAAGCCGTCACCGTGGTCCCCAAACGGAACCCTTCCGGCGGCTGCTGCAGCGTGATGCGGGTTCGGCGCGTGCGCGTGGCTTCATCCGCCTGCGGTGCGATTTCCCTGACAACACCTGCCGTCTGTATTGTCGGATCGGTCTGCAGGGAGACACCGAACCTGCTTCCCGCCTCGATCGCGCCGGCCACCGTTTCGGGAATATCGACCACCGCCTCACGGACATCAGGGCGTGCAACGACGGCCACCAGCTGGCCGGCGGTCACGGTCTGCCCGACATCGGCCTGCAGGGACGTCACCACGCCGTCGAAATCGGACCGCAGCACCGCATAGCCGAGTTCTTCGCGCGCCTTCGTCAGGTCAGCTTCCGACCGCACAACCGAGGCGACGGCGGCTTCATAGGCCTGCTGCGCCTGATCGACGACAGCTTCCGTCGCCGAATTCTGGCTGAGAAGCGCCTTCTGCCGGTCGGCCGTCGACGCGGCGTTGGCAAGCTGGGCCTTGATGGACGACAGGTTCGCCTGCGCTGCCTGCACCGCGAGTTCGAGCGCGAGCGGATCGATTGCCGCGATCTCCTGCCCGTTCGAAACCTGGTCTCCGACCGACACATCACGGCGCACGATGCGCCCGAGGGTGCGGAAGCCGAGCTGGGTTTCAAAACGCGGTTCTATCTTGCCGGCAAATCCCCGGACCTGCAGGGTTTGCGATTTGACGACGACCGACAGAACCGGACGCACGACATCCGGCTGCTTGGCCTCGCCTTCCTTCTGGCAGGCACTGAGAGCCACACCCAGACAGACAAGGCTTGCGCCGTAAACGAGAACACGCCTCATGACGGATCACCACTCTTGATTGCTACAATCTCGGTTGGCCGCAACCTGGTTCCGCCTGTCGTCACCACCTGTTCGCCTGCCTGCAATCCGCCGCCAATCGCGACAGACAGCGACTCGTAAGCCGTCACGGTCACGTCGCGCAGGTCGACGGCGTTTGTTTGCGGATCGACGACCCAAACGGCCGGCTTGCCATTGTCCGAGGTCAAGACCGACGATGGCAGAACAGCCGCCTTGACGGCCGGCAATTTGACCGTTCCGATCACCACGGAACCAAGAGCCATCTGAGGCGTCGGGTTCTGCACCGCCACCTTGACCCGCACGGTGCCGGAGGCATCGTCCACCGTCGGAGAGACCTCGCGGATAATGCCTGTGGCCGTTATGGCGGGGTTGTCGAACAGAATAATCTGGATCTGCTGATCGCCGATGCTGCGCGTGACCAGTCCCTCATAGACATTGAAAATCGCGTCGCGCGGACCATCCACCGCCACCGTGAACGCAGTCGATGCGATCTGCGTCACCTGCCCCACCTCGATGTTGCGCGCGGTAACCACGCCGGAAGCGTCGGCTTTCAACTCGGTATAGGACAGAGTTTCGCGCGATGTCTGCAGTTGCGCCCTGGCTGCATCGAGCGAGCCCTGTGCCGTGCGCTGGGCTTCCTCGGCACCGTCATAGGCGCTCCTCGTGGTGAAACCCTGTGCGAGCAGCGCTTTTTGCCGGTCGAAGGCGGAGGTGGTCTGGCGGAGTTGCGCCTCGGCGGAACGGACCGCCGCATCGGACGCGGCAACGTCGGCCTGCTGCTGGGTCGGGTCGATACGCGCCAGCACGTCGCCGGCAGCAACATGGTCACCCACATCCACAAGCCGTTCGGTCACCTTCCCGCTCACCCGGAACGAAAGATTGCTGTCGATCTTCGCCCGTATTTCACCGGTGACCGAAACACTCTGCGCATAATCCGTGAACACGATCTTGGCGACATTCACCTGGGCCGGCGGCTTCTGTTCAGCCGCTTTTTTCGGCTGGCAACCGGCCAGCAGGGCAAGCCCCAAAATCATCACCAGCAGCCTGGGCACGGCAGACACATCATACCGTTGCCGCTGGCGCTCAACCACAAATCCGGAGGAGAAAAAGTCAGGCCGCATCATTCAACCAATCCATGAAAAGGTGTGGCGGGTATATTATTGACTGATCGTTCAGTCAATGTATAATGTTGTCCAAGTCGACTTCAAGGCTCCATTGGATGAAATCATGGCCGAAATAAAAAATGCGTCAAGCACAACCGGGCCGGACACCACCCCCGGCGTGCGGGCGCGCCGCAAGGCACAGCGCCCGCAGGAGATTCTGCATGCGGCTTTCGACGAGTTCGTCGAGCGCGGCTATACCGCCACGCGCATCGAGGATGTGGCCAGGCGGGCAGGCGTTACCAAAGGCACGATCTATCTGTATTTCCAGAACAAGGAAGAGTTGTTTCACGATGTCGTGCGCAAGCTTTCGCAGCCGATTTTCAACGAAGAACAGTTCCTGAGCGAGCATCAGAACCGCCCGCCGCATGAGCTCATCCGGCTTTTCCTCGATACGGTTTACGAGCACATGACCGTCAATCCCTACTCGCGGGAAATCCTGCGTTTTCTGATTTCCGACGGCCGGAGTTTTCCCGAGCTGACAATGGCTCATTACAACGAGTTTGTCCTGCCCATGCTGACCATGTTTCAGAACCTCGTTGAAAGGGGCGTCCGCGAAGGTGTTTTCCGGCCAGGAGCCGCGACCAGCGAGAGCAGCCATATCCTGCTCAGCCCGGCACTGACATTGACGATCGACAAACTCCTGGACTGCCAGACCAACCTGCCGCAACTCGGCGACTATGTGAACGCGCATTACGACATGATCATGCGCAACATTCAGAAATAGTGCCGGGCATGGCGGCCTATTCGGACACCTGTCTAGATGCCCCAGACAACGGCGCCACCGGTCAGACCCGCACCGGCAGCCGTCAGCAACAGCCGTTCACCCGGCATGAATCGCCGATCACGCTGCGCCAGCGATAAGGACAGCGGAATGGTGGCTGCCGAGGAATTGCCATAGGCCGCTATGGTGCGGACCGTCCGCACGGCGTCAATGCCAAGATTGTCGCTGACGAGATCAAAAATACGCGCATTGGCCTGGTGCGGCACGAACCGGCTGACGTCCCGAGCGCCTATGCGCGCATCCGCCATTGCCCGTTCGGCGCAGCGCGTCATCATGTGCACGGCCTGCGCAAACATTTCCTTGCCGTTGCGCATGGTCATCAGGCAGTCCGCCGCCGCCATGTCCGGCGAAAAAGGCGTCTTCGAACCGCCGGCGGGAATGGAGATCAAATCATAATGGCTGCCATCGGCGGCCAAATCCACACCGAGCAGGCCCGTACCTGGCTCTGCCGACGGCGCCAGAACGACAGCACCTGCCGCGTCGGCAAAGAGGACGGCACTGGCCCGTTCCGCCGGGTTGATACGGCGGCTCAGAATGTTGGCGGCAACCACGAGAACCGGCCGCTTCTGTGTGCGGACGAAACCGTCCGCCAGCGTCAGCGCATAGAGGAAACCCGAGCAGGCTCCGGCAAGATCCAGGGCACCCGAATTGACGAGCTTGAGCCGATGCGCAAGCAGCGGCGCCGACGGTGGCAGCAGGTGGTCGGGCGTTGACGTGGCCAGCAGCGTCAAGGCGATATCGGCCGATTGCAGCCCGGCGTCATCAAGTGCCGACTGTCCGGCCTTTGCGGCGAGATCGGTGAGCAGCTCGCCATCCCTTGCCCAATACCGGGTACGGATACCCGTTCTTCGCTCGATCCAGCCGGGCTCGAGCCCAAGGTTGACCTCTATCTCCGCGTTTTCCACGCGGCGCTCCGGAACGTAATGGCCCAAACCAATGATACGGCTCATCGCCTGCCTGCCGCAAACAGATCCGCTGCCTCGTCAATCGCGTCATAGGCACGATCAAGATCGCCCTCCTCCGCGCCATAGGGCGGCATCAGATAGATGATGTTGCCAAGCGGGCGGATCAGCAGGTTTCGGGAGCGGAAGAACGCCCGCAGTTTGGGTCCGGCATCCGAGAGATAACCCGATGCGGGCACGTCCAGATCAAGCGCTGCAATCGTACCCGCCTGCCGCACATTGCTGAATCGGCCATCTGCGGCGAACCGTTTGAGTTTCCCGCGATGCATGGCTTCCAGCGCTTGAATACGCGCCTCGACGGGCTCGTTTTCCCACACGGCAAGGTTAGCGAGGGCCGCTGCGCAGGCAATCGGATTCGCGGTGTAGGAACTCGAATGAAAGAACATCCGGCTGCGGTCTGTCGACAGATGCGCATCAAAAACCGGCGCTGTGCACAGCGTGGCGGCCAGCGGCAAGGCACCGCCCGTCAAGCCCTTTGACGTGCACAATATGTCCGGCGCGATGCCAGCCTGAGTGCAGGCAAAGAGCGTTCCCGTACGCCCCCAGCCCGTCATCACCTCGTCGGCGATGAGCAACGTGCCATGCCGCGCGGCAATCCGCTTCAGTTCGGCCAGCACAAAAGCCGGGTACATCCGCATGCCCCCTGCCCCGAGCACCAAAGGCTCGACCAGCAATGCCGCGGCCTGACCGCTCCGGCACAGCCTTTCAAATTCATCGAGCGTGGCCTGTTCGTGGCCGGGCGAGGGAAACGGCAAACGGTCGACGCTGAACAACAGGGACTGGTATGCCGCGTTGAAGACGCCGCGCTCCCCCGCCGACATGGTTCCAATCGTGTCGCCGTGATAACCGTCCTCCATGACGACAATGCGCGAGCGCGGTGCGCCGGTATTATGGAAGAAGCCGAGCGCCATCTTCAGCGCCACTTCCACGCAGGTCGACCCGCTGTCCGAATAGAACACGTGGGCGAGGCCCGCAGGTGCGACGGCCAGCAGGCCGCGCGCCAGCTTTTCCGCCGGCTCATGGGTGAATTCGGCAAAGATGATCTGGTCGTAACTGTCGCAGGCGGTGCGGATCGCCTCCATGATCAGTGGGTGCCGATGCCCGTGCGTGATGACCCACCAGGAGGAAATCGCATCAAGGATGGCATTGCCTTGCGCGTCAAACAGCCAGGCTCCCTCCGTTCTGACAATGCGTTTCATCGCGGGTTCAAGCGCGTGCTGGGTGAATGGATGCCAGACCGGCGAGGATACGAGGGCGCCCGTCATGCGGCTGCCGTCCGGAAATGCGCCACGTCGAAATGATCGCGAAAGGCTTGACGCAGCGCTTCGGGTGTCACGGCTTCAAGCAGTGGCAGCCGCCCAAGGCAACGAACCTGTCCCAGCTCGCCGATGATGTGCTGGGTATCCGCAACTTCATCGCCGATAAAGACGACGCCGAAAACCGGCACCGAGCGCTGCCGCAAGGCCTCCAGCGACAGCAAGGTATGGTTGATCGTTCCAAGTCCGGTGCGGGCGCACAGAATGACCGGTATCCGCCAGCGGGAGAAGACATCGGCAAACACCACGGTTTCCGTCAGGGGAACCATGACACCGCCGGCACCCTCGATGATCAGCGGCGCCTCGATCGAGGGCGGAACCAGCAATTCCGGTTGTATCTCGACATTATCCAGCCGGGCGGCGAGATGCGGAGAGGCAGGCGTGCGCAGGCGCCATGCCTCGGGAATGATCCTTCCGGCCGGTATCCCGCCGAGACGCATGACAGCCTCGCTGTCCGTTTCCCCCTCAAGACCGGCCTGAACCGGTTTCCAGTAAGAAGCACCAAGTGCACCAGCCAATGCGGCGGAAAAGACCGTCTTGCCGATATTGGTATCTGTTCCTGTCACGACAAAACGCTGCGTCATGCGGCCTCCTCGGCAAGGGCTATTTTCAGACAATCCAGCATCCGGGAAATCGCGGTCTCATCGACATTCAATGTGATCGCAATCCTCAATCGCGCGGTGCCTTCGGGTACCGTCGGCGGGCGGATCGCACGGATGTCGAACCCTTCCGCGCGCATGCGTTCGGCGATACGCAATGCACGGATCGTACCGCCAATCATGATGGGCAGTATGTGCGAGCTGCTGCCTCCCATGCCGATTGTTTCTGCCAGATATGACCGGGCAAATGTCGAAAGGCGCTGCAGGTCCAGCCGGCGCCCGGGTTCCTCGGCAAGCATTTTCAGCGCCTCGCGCACCCCTGCTGCCATGAGCGGGGATGGGGCGGTGGAATAGATGAAGGAACGGGCGCGGTTCACGAGGTAATCGCAGACGACCGCATTTGCCCCCAGGAGCGCACCGGACACGCCCAGCGCCTTGCCGCACGTATGCAGGAGGACAACATTGTCGCGCCGTTCCAGCCCGGTCGCGAGACCACTGCCATTGTCGCCGAACACGCCGGTGGCGTGCGCTTCATCGATGACAAGAAAGCTGTCATAGCGGTCCGCGAGCGCCGCAAGTTCAGCAAGCGGCGCGCAGTCCCCATCCATGGAGTAGAGGCTTTCCACTGCGATCCAGGCATGGCCGCTGCCGCCCGCCTTGCGCCACTTGGCCAATTCATTTTCGAAGCTCCCGACATCATTGTGCCGTGCCACCACCGCCTGCGCCCGGCTCGCGGCAATGCCTTCATGCGCGCTTGCATGGATGAGCGCATCGTGGACGATGAGATCGCCGCGCTGCGGCAGGGTCGAAAACAGCGCGGCGTTGGCCGCGTAACCGGTCGAGAAGTACAGCATCCGCTGTGAGCCGAAAAAGGCCGCCGCTTCTTCTTCCAGCAATACATGTTCCGCATGATTTCCGCGCAAGAGACGCGAGCCGCCCGATCCGGCCGGGACGCCGCGCTCCATCGCGGCGGCGATGGCGCTTCTGATGCGCTGCGAATGGGCAAAGCCGAGATAGTCGTTGGAGGTAAAATCGATCCCGCCATTCGGAATGAGGGAACGTCGCCTTCCCCTCCGTTCCAGCCCGGCCAGGGT
Source organism: uncultured Phyllobacterium sp. (assembly GCF_902479695.1). Lineage (NCBI taxonomy): Bacteria > Pseudomonadati > Pseudomonadota > Alphaproteobacteria > Hyphomicrobiales > Phyllobacteriaceae > Phyllobacterium > uncultured Phyllobacterium sp. The sequence goes on from NZ_CABSQF010000006.1 coordinate 50,501, forward strand.
TCTGCCGTAACCGGCGAGAAAGCCGGACATCACTCCGACGCACCCAGCGGCATGGCCTTCAGCCCCAACCGGCGGAACAAGGCCGCGTCCTGGTCCTCGCCAGGGTTTTCGGTGGTGAGCAACGTATCGCCGACAAAGATCGAATTGGCGCCGGCGAGGAAACACAAGGCCTGCATCTCGTCGCTCATGTCCGAGCGACCGGCGGAGAGACGAACATGGGTTTCGGGCATCAGGATGCGGGCAACGGCAATGGCGCGGACAAATTCGATGGGATCCACCGGGGCAGCATCGGCCAGCTTCGATCCTGGAATGGGGATCAGCATGTTGATCGGCACGCTCTCGGGCGGCACGGGCAGGTTTGCCAGCGTAACCAGCATGGCGATATGGTCATCCACCGTCTCGCCCATGCCAAGGATGCCGCCCGAGCAAACCTTGATCCCGGCATCGCGCACATGCGCCAGCGTTTCGAGACGATCGGCGAAGCTGCGGGTGCTGATGATCGCGCTGTAGAAACGCTCCGACGTATCGATGTTGTGATTGTAATAATCGAGACCGGCGTCGGCGAGCCTTGCTGCCTGTTCCGGCGAGAGCATGCCCAGTGTCATGCAGGTTTCCATGCCAAGCGCGCGGACACCTTCGACCATGGCAACGACCATGCCGATGTCGCGGTCCTTGGGGCCTCGCCACGCCGCGCCCATGCAATATCGCGTTGCGCCGCTATCACGCGCCTTGCGCGCTTCCGCGACGACCTTTTCGACCTGCAGGAGCTTTGAGGCCCTGAGCCCGGTGGGGTAATGCGCCGACTGGCTGCAATAGCCGCAATCTTCAGGACATCCGCCGGTTTTGATCGACAGCAGCTTGCTCAGCTGGACGGCGTTGGGATCGAAGTACCGCCTGTGCACCGTCTGCGCTTCGAACAGCAGATCATTGAATGGCAAATTATAGATTTTTTTGGCTTCATCAACGCTCCATCGCCCCTCCACATCGTTAGCGGACGTAAAATCTTCTGGCTTCTGCGGGGAAACTTTCAACATTTGCGTGCGGCCTCATATGTTCTGCGCCATCTGATGGCTTATTATAGATAGAATCATAAATTATCTATAATTTTATAAGGCGCGCACAAAAATGCAACCGTCGTGAACGGCAGGCACAAGCGGAAGCGTTTGTCTGTTCAAAAATCGAAACGCAGGCGACGTCCTGTCTTGGTCAGCCGACGATAGCGAAAACGTCGCGGGTTGAACCCGTCGGGCTTTTGACCGGCTTTTGTCCGATCCACTGCACGTGCCGTTCGAGGACTGCAACTGCATTCTCGATATTGCCCTGGCGCAAGAAACCCAGGATTGCCCTGTGATCATGATCGGTTCGAACTTCCCACTCCGATCGCCACGCGGAAAACAGAAAGCGCGCGCTCACCGAATGAAGGTCATCAATGGCCGCCAGGAGACGCGGCATCGCGCATGGCGTGAGAATCAGGCGATGAAAACGCCGATTCGCCTCTTCCCAGGAGCGCACGTCGCGGGAATTATCGCCGGCAACGGTGGCCTGTTCGGCCTCTTCCAGAATGGACGATGTCAGGTGCGGCGCAGCCTGCCGGAGCGCCAACCCCTCAAGCTCGGCGCGCATCAGGGCGACCTCGCGCACCTCGGCCAGGTCAAACGACGCAACGCGCACGCCCCGGCGCGGCTCACTGACGGCAAGGCCCTGTGCTTCCAGTTTGCGGAAGGCTTCCCTGACCGGGACATGACTTGCGCCGAATTCTTCCGCCACATGATCCTGCCGCAGCTTTGCGCCCGGCTCCAATTGGCCCGTCACAATCCTGTCCGCAAGGATGCGGCTAATGCGATTGGCGATGGTGTCTTCATTGGCTGCGGTCATGGTTCATAGTTATTTTGCTTCATATCCCCTGTCGAGCCCGCCATTGTGTTTTACCGGCGCAATCAAACAGTTCTCATCGCAAATAAGCGGCTTCTGACTGTTGCAGGAATGGCACACGGGTCGAGGCAAGGCATGGTTTTTACAAGAAACCACCTTGGCCCATCCGCCCACACCGGTTGCGTGATAAAACCGTTACAAATCTCCATTACGGACGGTACAGACAGCGATTTCATCTGTTCGTTGCAAGGCAATGCGGCTGAGCAACTCATTCAATAGAGTGTGGAGATCCCCCATGACAATCAAGAGCTTCCTTCTCGGCTCGGCTGCAGCGCTCGTTGCAGTAACCGGTGCACGCGCTGCCGACGCAGTCGTCGTTGCCGAACCAGAAGCCGTTGAATATGTTCGCGTTTGCGACACCTACGGCAAAGGCTTTTTCTATATCCCCGGCACGGAAACCTGCCTGAAAATCGGCGGTTATCTGCGTTATGACGCCAAGGGCGGCGATAATGTCTACAAGGGCGGAGAATTCGGAACCTGGCAGAAGAAGACGCGCGCCACGCTCCGTTTCGATGCCCGCACGGAAACCGAACTCGGCACGTTGCGCTCCTATATCGAGACGCGTTTCCAGTACAATAATGGTGCCAATGATACGTCCATACCGAATGCCTATATCGAACTCGGTGGTTTTCGTATCGGCGTGGCCGATGAAATCTTCGGCTCGTTCACCGGTTATGCCGGCAATGTCATCAACGACGACGTGATCAACTATCAGTCGGACCACAGCAACCAGGTCAGCTATACGTTCAATGCGGGCAATGGCTTCTCTGCCATGATCGGCGCTGAACAGGGTGAAAGCGTTGGCAACAACTACTATAGCTACGACTATCGTATCGACGACTACATGCCTCACGTGCTGGCCGGCGCAAAGTATGAACAGTCCTGGGGCAAGATTTCCGGCATCGTCGGCTACGACTCCAAGGTCGAGGAATGGGCCGGCAAGCTGCGTCTGGACGTGAAGTTCACCGACACGGTATCCGCATGGGTCATGGGCGGTTACCAGTCCAACTATGACGATGCACCGCTCGGCCGCCGCAACTGGTTCGGCACCTGGGAAGGTGACTACGCCATCTGGGGTGGCCTGGCTGCCAAGGTTTCGGACAAGGCGACTATCAATGCGCAGCTTGCCTATGAATCCGAAGGCACGCTGGCGGGTGCTTTGAACGTTGCCTATGAAATCGTTCCCGGCTTCACGATCACGCCTGAATTCAACTACACCAAGTTCGACGGTGCCCGTAAGGATTATTCGCTTGCCCATGGCGGCAACGACGATGCTTTCGGTGGCGCGATCCGCTTCCAGCGCAACTTCTAATACCCGATGCAAGAAATTTGGCGACGCTGACACTCAAGCAGCATCGCCAAGTGGCAAAGTTGATACGATCTCCAGTCAAATCCTTTGCACAGAACGGCGGGCCTTACGGGCTCGCCGTTTTTATTTCTGCCAGTTCGTCATCAGCTGTCGGTTGCTTACGATGTGCGGACCCGTATTGACATCCTTCACTTCAGGTTTGCCTGTATCGACCAAACCGCTCCATCCGCCGCCAAGCGCCTTGTTGAGGGCGATGTAATCGGCCGCGATTGCCACGCGGCTTTGCAGCAGGGCGTCTTCCGCCGAATACAGCGAACGTTCCGCGTCAAGCACATCAAGGAAGCTCGATGTTCCGCTCTGGTAGAGAGAGCGGGACAGGCTGGCCGCATCGCGGTAGTGCTTGGCCGATGCGGCCAGCTTTCCATTCCTGATGCGTTCCTGTGCCAGCGATACGATGGCATTTTCGACATCTTCGAGCGCGGTGAGGATCGACGACCGGTAGGCAACAAAATACTGGTCGCGCTGTGCCTGGGCGACTTCCACCGCGGCTTTCTTCTGGCCGCCGCTGAAGATGGGCACGCTCAATGCCGGGCCGAACGACCAGCCGATGGTGGAATTCTTGCCGAGATCGCCAATATTCAGGGCCGTGGTGTCGATATTGCCGGTCAGGCTGACGCTGGGATAACGGGCAGCTTCAGCCTGCCCGATCTTTGCGGTGTACTGCGCGTATTGGCGCTCCGCCATCCTCACGTCCGGCCGCGTGCGCAGGATGTCGGCCGGAACCCCTGTCGGGACAGGCAGGCGCGGCGTCGGAATGGGTGTGCTGCGCTTCAGCCTGTCCGTGAGGGCTGCAGGCGCCCTGCCCGTCAGGACGGAAAGCCGGTGTACCGCTTCCGCATAACTTGTCTCCAGGGATGGTATGTTGGCTTCCGTGCTGTTGGCCAGGCCGGAGGCATTGGCAACATCGAGGGCGGAGGATGACCCGGCCTCGAACTTGGTGCGCGTGAGCGCCGCCGTCTCCCTCTGCGAGGCTGCCGTACGGCGGGCCAGTGCGATGCGCGCCTGATAGCCGCGCGCCTGGGCATAGTTGGAGGTGACATCGCCGATCAAAGTCAGCAATGTGGACCGCAGATCTTCGCCGGCTGCATCCAGACCATACTTTGCCGCTTCAACGCTGCGTTTGTTGGCACCGAAAAGATCGAGCTCCCAGCTCGCGTCAAATCCCGTCTGGAACTGGCTGGACGTCTCCGCGGAGGTCCCCGTGCTGGTGGCACTCACCCTGTTTCGGGTTGCCGATGCGGACCCGTCAAGTGATGGCAGAAGCGTGCCTGCGGTCTGCCGGTATGTCGCGCGCGCTTCACGGATTTTCGCCTTTGCAGTGGCAACATCCAGATTGCCTGCGACCGCTTCGTCGACAAGTGCATCCAGCTCTGGATCGCGCAACCGCTTCCACCAGTTGGACAGGTCCGCCGGCTTGGGCGCCTTTACCTGTTTGCTGCTTCCCCACTGGCCGGGCATCGCAATCAACGGCTTCTGATAGTCCGGCCCGACGACGCATCCGGCAAGGCTTGAGCTCAACAGAAGAAACCCAAGCAATTGACCGAGGCGGAAATGGCGCTTCCCGCGAGAAGACTGATCGGGTGAGGCTGGTGTTGTGATTGTCATTGCGTCCATCTTGCTCATTATCTCGCCCCATGCCTCAGTTCGAACCGGCTGTTGCCGTTTCACTGTTGTCGGGAACCTTGCCATCGGCGCTCTTCCGGCGCCGGAACAACCGGCTGACCGCGACAAAAAGCAGGGGCACAAAAAACACTCCGAGAACGGTTGCCGCGATCATGCCGCCCATGACGCCGATACCGATGGAATTCTGGGCGCCGGAACCGGCGCCGCTTGCAGTTGCCAGCGGCGCCACGCCAAGGATGAACGCAAAGGACGTCATCAGGATCGGACGCAACCGCTGGCGCGCGGCTTCGAGTGTGGCCTCGACCAGCCCCATGCCGGCGGTCTGCCGTTCGATGGCGAACTCCACGATGAGAATTGCGTTCTTCGCCGCAAGGCCCACGGTCGTCAGCAGGCCGACCTTGAAATAGACGTCATTGGTCTGGCCAAACAGGCTCGCCGCAAGCAGCGCGCCGAAAATACCGATCGGGACCGAGAGCATGACCGCAAACGGAATCGACCAGCTTTCGTAAAGCGCTGCCAGACAGAGGAACACGACCAGGACAGATATTGCATAGAGCGATGTGGCCTGATTGCCCGACAGTTTTTCCTGTGCCGAAAGGCCCGTCCATTCGTGCGAATAACCCGCCGGCAACTGGCTCATCAGCTTGTCGATTTCGTCCATCGCCGCGCCCGAGCTGACACCGGCAGCAGCGGCACCCTGAATGTCGACGGCAGCAGAGCCGTTGAACCGCTCCAGCCGCGGTGAGCCGAATGTCCAGTGGCTGGAGGCAAAGGACGAAAACGGTACCATAGCCCCCGAGGCATTGCGGACATGCCATTTGTCGAGGTCTCCCGGCTGCATGCGGAAATCCTTGTCCGACTGCAGATAGACGGGCTTTACCCGGCCGCGATCGATGAAATCGTTGACGTAGTCGCTGCCCCACGCCGTCGACAACGTGTTGTTGATATCGGACAGGGCGACACCCAGCGCGCTGGCCTTCTCCTGATCGATATCGATGGCGAACTGCGGCTCGTCTTCCTGGCCGTTCGGGCGCACATTCGCCAGAAGCTTGCTTTGTCCGGCGAGCCCAAGCAGTTGGTTGCGGGTCTGCATCAAGGCATCGTGGCCTGCGCCATTGACATCCTGCAGATAGAACTCAAAACCGTTGGAGTTGCCCATGCCCTGGATCGCAGGCGGGTTGAAGGAGAACACGCGGGCATCCCTGATCTTGGAAAAGACACCCATGGCCCGGCCAGACACCGCATTGGCCGAAAGTTGCGGCGACTGGCGCGACGCAAAGTCCTTGAGCCTGACAAAGGCTATGCCGACATTCTGACCGGACCCGCCAAAGCCGAAACCGGCCGTCGTGAACACACCGTCCACCGCATCCTTTTCATCGTTGAGGAAATGGTCCGACACCTGCTTCAAAACACGCAATGTCCGGTCCTGCGTCGCCCCCACCGGCAGTTGCACGCTGGTGATCAAAATGCCCTGGTCTTCTTCGGGAAGGAACGAGCTTGGCAGACGCACAAACATCCAGCCCATGGCAATCGCAATCGCCAGGAAAATCACCAGAAACCGTTTGCTTCGCTGAATGATGCCTTGCGCGCCGTTGCGGTAGGCCGTCGTACTGCGGTCGAAAGTCCGGTTGAACCAACCGAAGATGCCCTTGCGCTCCGCATGCCCTGCCACAGGAGCGCGAAGAATGGTTGCGCACAGAGCCGGTGTCAGCACCAGTGCAACCACGACGGAGAGCACCATAGCCGCGACGATGGTGACGGAGAACTGGCGATAGATGATGCCGGTGGAGCCACCGAAGAAAGCCATGGGCACGAAGACAGCGGACAACACCGTGGCGATGCCGATGAGAGCCCCGGTGATTTCCTTCATGGACTTTTGCGTTGCTTCTTTCGGTGGAAGCTTTTCTTCCTGCATCACCCGTTCGACGTTTTCGACAACCACGATCGCATCGTCCACGAGAAGCCCGATGGCCAGCACCATGGCGAACATCGTCAGGGTATTGATCGAATAGCCTGCAACCGCGAGCACGCCAAACGTTCCAAGCAGCACCACGGGCACTGCGATGGACGGGATGAGCGTTGCCCTGATGTTTTGCAGAAACACGAACATGACGACGAAGACGAGAATGATGGCCTCGATCAGCGTCTTGACCACCTCTTCTATCGAGAGAAGAACGAAGGGCGTCGTGTCGTAGGGGTAGTAAACCTTGACCCCTTCCGGAAAAGTCGTGGAAAGGCGCGCAATGGCCGACTGGACGGCTTCCGCCGCGCTGATGGCATTGGCGCCCGTGGCCAGGTTGATGGCAAGACCCGCCGCCGGCATGCCGTTGTAGGCAGCACTTGTCGTATAGCTTTCCGCGCCGATTTCCACGCGCGCCACGTCGTTGAGCCGGACCAGCGAGCCATCGGTGGCGCTCTTGAGAATAATATTGCGAAACTGCTCCGGCGTCTGAAGCCGGCTTCTGGCTGTCACTGTCGCATTGAGCTGCTGTCCCTGCCGTGCGGGCATGGCCCCGAGCTGCCCGGCGGAAACCTGCGTGTTCTGCGCCTGTATTGCCGTGGAGACATCGCTCGGCATGAGCGCATATTTGGCAAGCTTGTCCGGGTCGAGCCATATCCGCATGGAGTAACCCGAGCCAAACAACTGGGTTGAGCCGACACCCTCAACCCGTTTCAGCGTGTCGTTCAGGGTGCTGTCGACATAATCGGCCAGATCGGTCGACGTCATTTTGCCGTCGGTCGAAACGAATGCGACAACCATGAGAAAGCCGGTCGAGGATTTCGTCACCGTCAGGCCGTTGCTCTGCACGATCTGCGGCAGTTGCGACGTAACAAGCTGCAGCTTGTTCTGAACCTGCATCTGGGCAACATCGGGATTGGCGGCACTGGTAAAGGTCAGGGAGATGCTGGTGCTGCCCGTCGAACTCGATGTGGAGGTCATGTAGTCGAGATTGTCGATACCCGTCATGCCCTGTTCGATGACTTTCGTCACTGAGTTCTCGACGGTCTGCGCATCCGCGCCCGGATAGGAACCGCTGATACTCACCGTTGTCGGTGCGATCTGGGGATAGCGCGATATGGACAATGAATTGACCGCCAGCAAACCGCCAAGCATGATGACGATGGCGATCACCCAGGCAAAGATCGGACGGTTGATGAAAAAGCCGGACATGGGAACCCTCAGTTCTTGGCCGAGGCGTCAGACGCCGGCTTCTGTTCATGATTGGCGGCTTCCGCAAGGTCAGACTGAGGCAATGCCGCCTGCTTGCGCTCCTTGATCTCCCCGGTCACATCATCGATCGTCACCTCCACCGGCGTCGCACTCTGGCCCGCGCGCACGAATTGCGAGCCTTCCACGACCACACGATCGCCGTCGGCTATCCCGGTCTCGACCAGCCAGTTGTTCCCGACGCTGCTGCGGACGCCAAGTGCACGCTCCCCGACTTTTCCATCCGCATCGACGACGAGGGCCGTTGCCTCCCCCTTGGCGTTACGGGTCACCGCACGCTGGGGCACGACAAAGCTGTTTTGCGCGACGCCTTCCTCGACAACCGCACGCACATACATGCCCGGCAGCAGCAACCGGTCCGGGTTGGGAAATTGCGCGCGCAACGCGAACGTGCCTGTGGTCTGATCCACATTGGCCTCGGCAAATTCCATTTTTCCCGTGTGCGTATAGGTCGTCCCGTTGTCGAGTTTGAGCTTCACGCTCACATTCGTCCCGCTCAGCTTCACCCTGCCATCCGCAATCGCCTGACGCAGATTGAGCAGGTTGGTGCTTGATTGGGAAACATCCACATTGATGGGATCGAGTGTCCGGATGGTGGCAAGCGCCGTGTCCTGGCTTGCGGTGACAAGTGCACCCGGTGTCAGGGACGACTTGCCGATACGGCCCGAAATCGGGGCTGTGATCTTTGTGTAGTCGAGATTGATGCGGGCGGTATCGGCGCTGGCCTTTGCCGAGGCAACATCGGCCTTTGCCTGGGCGAGCGATGCAACCGCATCATCAAGATCCTGCTTGCTGACCGCATTCTGCTTGATCAAGCCCTGATAGCGCTCCACTTTGGCCTGTGCGCTCGGTACCGCCGCATCCGCCTTCTGCTGCGCGGCGATCGCGCTGTCATAGGTGGCCTGGTAACTCGCCGGATCGATCTGGTACAAGGCCTGCCCGGCCTTTACTTCGCCGCCCTCGTCAAACAGCCGCGACTGGATGATGCCGCCCACTTGCGGACGCACATCCGCGCTGAGGGAGGCGGTTGTCCGCCCCGACAATTCGGCGGTAACGGCAACCGATTGCGGATGCAGCGTTACGACACCAACCTCGGGACGAGCCGCTGCAGCAGGAGGCTTGCCCTGTTGCGCGTTACAACCAGCCAGCACGAGAAATAGGGCCAGCAGGCCGAAAGACCGAACGCGAAATCCTGTAACATTTTGATCTGATTGCCCTGGCATTTCTCAATTACACTCTTTCCGTTAAGGCCTGCGGACCCGACCTGGCCCCGGCACGGCTTCGCCGGCACGCGCCATCTTCCCGAGGGAAGACCAGAAGCGATCCGGGCTTGCAATTGTCGTTGGCAAGGAAGGGATGAAAGACCACACTCAAGGGGTGGCGGAGCAGGGATGTGAGCACGATTCAGGCCTTCTTACAAAAACGCTCTCCCCACCAGGCCTCTATAAATGGTTCGGTGTGAAGTAGCGTTAAGTTTGTGTAAAGTTATGTAAAATCGGCCCCGGGGCGCAGCTTGACCGGCTATAGGAAAGTTTGATTTCAGAGTGCGAGGCGGACCATGACCAAAGTCTTGCTGGTTGACGACGACATAGAACTGACCAGTCTCCTTTCGGAATATCTGAGGGAAGAAGGGCTGGATGCGAGCGCTGTTCATGACGGGAAGCGCGGCATCGAGGAGGGTGTCTCCGGGTCCTATGATCTGGTGGTCCTGGATATCATGATGCCCCACCTCAACGGCATCGAGGTGATGCAGCGGATACGGCGATTCAGCGATATTCCAATCCTGATGCTGAGCGCGCGCGGCGACAACATCGACCGGATCACCGGACTTAACCTTGGCGCAGACGACTATTTGGCAAAGCCCTGTTCGCCGAGTGAGCTTGTTGCCCGGATTCGCGCCATTCTTCGCCGGACCGGACGGCACAGGCAGGAGCAGGAGGAACACCTGCTGCAATCCGGCGCCCTGAAACTGTTCCCGCGCTCGCGCACCGCGGAGTGGCAAGGCCACCAGCTGGAATTGACCGGAACGGAGTTCAATCTGCTTGAGGTGCTGGTGCGAAGCGCCGGCCAGATGGTCTCGAAACAGGACCTGTCCAAGGGCGCATTCGGACGTCCGCTGACCGCCTTCGACCGCCGGATTGACGTGCACATCAGCAGTATCCGGCAAAAGCTTGGCAAGGCTGCCGACGGGCAGTCATGGATTCGCTCAATACGCGGCATGGGCTATCAGCTCGTCGAGGGGCAGTAATGGGCCGCGTCTTCTGGCGATTTTTCTGGACGCTCGCCCTCACCATAGCCGGGGTCATCCTTGTCGTGGTGGCAATCAGCACGATATTCGGACTGTCACCGCCCAAGGGCGCCGCGCAAGACCTCATCGAGACGGCGATCCTGGATTCGGCCGCCACGGTATTGAAAGACTCGGGCACCGGCGCCGTGGCCAGGTTCGCCGCAGCGGCCTCATCCTTCAACCGGCCCGTTGATCTCATTGTCGCCAATGCGGAACCGGCCGACTGCCAATCCGGCCCCGCAGTCACAGCGATGTCGCGATTGGTCCAGACGCCCGAAGGCTGCATCAGCATCACGGCCAAACGGATGAGCTATTCCATTGTCGCAAAAATACTCGGCTTCTGGCCGATTATCTTTGCGGGCATCATTACCAGCCTTGCTTCAGCGCTTTGGCTGGCCAGATATCTGCTCTGGCCGCTGGAGACGCTTCAATCCGGTTTGCGTTCGCTGGCAAAGGGCGATTTTCATGTCCGCATCGGCAAGACATTCGGCCATCGCAAGGATGAGATAACCGCCGTGGGGCATGATTTTGACATCGCTGCCGCCAAGCTTGACGATTTTCACCTCAGCCAGCAGCGGCTGTTCCACGATGTTTCCCACGAGTTGCGCTCCCCCTTGTCACGGCTGCAAGCGGCAGCCGGAATTCTCAAACAGAATCCCGCACGCCTGCCGGACCTGCTTCTGCGCATCAACCGCGAGATCGACCGGCTTGACGGGCTCGTCGAAGAAATACTGACGCTCGCGCAACTTGAGTCAGGCGAGCCGTACCAGTTCGACAAGCAGCCCGTTGATCTCGTGGAGCTGGTCAACGCCATCGTGGAGGACGGCGCGTTTGAAGGGCAAGCACACGGGGTTGTTCTCGAGGTCATCGGCGTCGATACCGCCGTGTCCCATGTCAATGGCGAATTGATTTACCGTGCCATCGAAAACGTCATTCGCAACGCCATCAAATACAGCGAACCGGGCGGCAAGGTCGTGATACGCACCGCCATCCTCGCCGGCGGGAAAGCGCTGCAGATCCGGGTGGAGGACACGGGGCCCGGCCTTCCCGACTCTCAGATGGAAGCAATCTTCAGGCCGTTTGTGCGGGCCGAAAGCACGGGCGATGCGCGCGCGGGGGTCGGCCTCGGCCTGGCCATCACCCGGCAGGCCATCGAGCTGCATGGCGGATCGGTCAGAGCCCACAAGGCGCAACCGAGAGGTCTCATCGTCGAGATTGTCGTGCCGCTCACATCGGACCGGCCGCAGAGGTAACCGGTTCGGCAAAATGCTCCACCCGGGTTAACCGGGTAGAGCATATTATCCGGTCAAAGCCGGCGCAGCCTCTATTTGCCGTTGGTATTGGCCGGCTGCTGTACTGCAAGTTTCGGAATTCCCGCCAGCAAATCCGCTTCATCACCGAGAATGTGCGCTGCTTCGTCGAGCAATACATCCTTGGCGCTCTTGCGGGCTTTCTCGATGGCGATGTCCGCGCTCAGGCTGCGCTCATTGGCCTGCAGGCCATCATCCTGGGTCGACGCGTCGGCTGAATCGTCGTCGTCGCCGGCGCCTGCCCCGTCATTCACCTTCTCGCGCGACTTGATGCGGCTGGCCTGCGCCGCCATCTCATTGCGGCGTTCGGTTTCATTGAGCGAGACAACCCGCTTTTCCCGCTGCGCTTTCAGGTCGGCCATATCTTCCACGAAGCGCTGGAAGTCCGGGTCCTTTTGCACCCGCGCATCGTGGAGGCTCTGCAGTTGCGGCAGCAATGCCTTCACATCGCCGATTGGCGTGTATTCCGCCGGTTTGACCTGCGCCCACGGCAAAGCATTGTCGTAGCTCGATTCGCCGAAACTCTTGGGATCGGAGAAGCCGGGCAGGGTGATATCCGGCGTCACGCCGCGCAACTGGGTCGTGCCGCCGTTTACCCGGAAGAACTGTGCAACCGTCATCTTCAGCTCGCCGAATTTCGGCTTGCTGTTGCGGGCGATCTGATCGAGGTTGACGACGGTCTGCACCGTGCCTTTGCCGAAACTGGGCTCACCGACGATGACGCCCCGGCCATAATCCTGTATCGCCGCCGCAAAAATCTCGGATGCGGATGCGGAACCGCGATTGATCAGGACCGCAAGCGGGCCGGTCCAGGCAGGCGCGGGAAGATTGTCCTTCTCCACATTGACCTCGCCGCCGGCGTTGCGCTCCTGCACGATCGGCCCCTTGCCGACGAACAGGCCGGTCAAATCAATGGCCTCGGCCAGCGAACCGCCGCCATTGTTGCGCAGATCGATGAGAACGTTATCGATCTTGTCCTTCTTCAGTTCGGCCAGAAGCCTGGCCACGTCGCGGCTTGCACTCCGATAGTTCTTGTCGCCCTTGCGGCGTGCTTCAAAATCCTCGTAGAAAGCCGGCAGCGTGATGACGCCTATCTTGCGCGTGGCATCACCATCCTTGATCGACAGGATGGTCTTCTTGGCGGCCTGCTTGTCGAGGCTGATCTTGTCACGCACGAGGCTGATCACCCGGTGCTTGCCGTCTGGACCGGCATCGGCGGGCAGGATATCCAGCCTGACAACGGAATCTTTCGCGCCGCGGATCATCTTGACGACTTCGTCGAGGCGCGTACCGACCACTTCCTTTATCGGACCACGTTCGCCCTGGCCCACGCCGGTGATGCGATCGCCGACAGCCAGCTTGCCGGACAGCTGTGCAGGACCGCCGGCCATCAGCTCGCGAATGGTCGTATAGTCTTCCCGCTCCTGCAGGACCGCGCCGATGCCAACCAGCGAAAGCTTCATCGAGATATCGAATTCGGCGGATGCCGTCGCTCCGAAATAATCCGTATGCGGTTCGATCGACGTGGTGTAGGCATCCATGAAAATCTGGAACACGTCGTCGCTCTTGTACTTGTAAGCGCGTTCCAGCGAGTTCTGATACCGCTTGTCGAGCGTGTCGCGGATGGCAGCGTCGGTCTTGCCTGCAAGCTTCAGGCGGAGCCAGTCATTCTTGACCCGCTTGCGCCAAAGCTCGTCGCTCTCCGCTTCGGATTTCGGCCAGGGCTCCTTGTCCCGGACAAAGGGATAATCTTCCTTCACACTGAAATCGAAATTCTGCTTGAGCAGCGAGCGGGCATAGGTGAGGCGTTCGACAACGCGCTGCTCATAGATGTTGAAGATGGAAAAAGGGATGCGCAGATCTTCCTGGTTGATCGCATCATCGATCTTCGTGCTGTCGGCCATGAACTTGTCGATATCGGCCTGAACGAAGAGGAACCTGTCGGGATCGAGTGCCTTGAGAAAGCGGTCCATGATCTTGGCGGACAGGGCATCGTCAAGCGCAACGGGCTTGTAGTGATAGCGCGACAGAAACTCAGCGCTCAAGCGGGCCGCTTGCGCCTGCTGCTGCAGCGGCGCCAATACCGGCGGTGAACCTGCATCCAGTGCGTAAGCCGGAGGGGCAAACGCCAGAAACACACTGAGCAAACCATATTGTATACGCATTAAAGCTTCGATCCGATTTCGACGTTTCAGTTTCGCTGTTTAATGTTGGTGGAACAATTATGGTTTTTTGGCAACCAGACAGCAGATTATTCGTGCCGTCATCCCGATAAATTCTGTTTCAGCCCGCAGGTGCAGCAAAATTATCTGCCGCAAAAGCGGCGCTGACAATTCACAACGGCTTGAGGCCGCCGATTCTCAGGACGATGCCAGCAAGGCTTCCAGTTCCGACGCTGTCGGAAAGGCCGAATGGGTTCCGCGTCTCGATACGGTTATGGCAGCGCCCCGCACCGCATGCTCGATTGCCAGCCTGTCCAGGCGGCAATGGCGCCGGGCCGACGATGCGAGGGCCACGGACATGAACGTATCTCCGGCCCCGGTCGTATCAACCACGACGGAGGGTTGCGCCGGCACTGCGATGATCTCCTGTCCATTCGCAAGAATGGCGCCTTCGCGCCCCAGTGTCAGAACGACATCCCCGACGCCGCGTTCCAGGAGATGGTTCGCGGCAGCTTTTCCACTGGCTCCAGTCAATGCCAAGGCTTCACCCTGGTTGAGAAACACAATGTCCACCAGCGCCCAGAGATCCGAGAAATAGGGGCGCAATGGCGACGGGTTGAACGCAGTCACCATCTGAAGACCCTTGGCCTGCTCAAGGATTTCACGTGTTGCCTGATGCGACAGGTTCCCCTGCAGGATCGCCAGATCACCCGGTTCAGCGGCGTGGAGCTTCACAGCAACATCGGCTGAACTCAGGTTCTGCGCGGCGTCCGTTGTCGTCACGATCGCATTTTCACCGTCGGGCAGCCGGAAGATGATGGAGGTATCGCTCGACTTTCCATCCAGCTCGACCAGTTCTGTCACGAGCGGCTCATTCTGCAAGCGCTGGCGGATCGCTGCCGCACGTGCATCATTTCCAACCGGCGCGACCAGTGTCGTGGGCAGCCCGCACCGGGCCATGACGACAGCCTGGTTCGTTCCCTTGCCGCCCAGATCGTGCGCTCCAACCTCGCCGAGAATGGAGGCCCCGGAGGTTGGCAGGGCGTCCACGATAATCGTTTCATCGATGGTGACATTGCCGATTACATAGGCGCGCATCGGGAGGCCTTTGGAAAGTTAGAGGTATGGCGCGTCATGAAAATCGATTTCGAGCTGCATGGCATGGCCGAAAATACTGCTGAGCCGGACACACGTCTGCTCGGAAAGACTCGGCCCCGCCAGATCAAGCTGATGCTTAAGCCACAATGCCTGTTCGGCAAACCCCTGGCTCACATGCAGATCAACCCACTCCTTGAGGAGCGGATCACTGATGCGATGCATCGAGGCCTCCTTTGACCACGTCCAGTACATCCATTCCGCCGCAAACATGGCGGCCACGATGTCGAGAAACCCGCCTTCGGCAGCAATGCAGAGCATCCCCGACCGGAAGGCCTCAACCGCTGGAATCGTAACGTCGAATGCGGCCGGATCGATTGCGCGGCGCGCGAAGGTGCGCTCGAAATAAACGATCTGCTCATTGGCAAGCGCGTCGAGCACGGCGATGAGCCAGCGCTTCTGCTCGATGGTTTGCGCCGTTGCCGCCGCATAGGCGAAGATGGAAATCGCTGTGTCGACAAAAGCACCTTCATAGACGAGATAGCGGTCGAAGGCGTCCCTGCTCAGCGTGTCGTGCTTTATGTCCCTGACAAAACGATGGTCCAGCATCGTTTGCAGAACAGTCGCATTTTCTCGCAGGATACGGTCGGAAAGGCTTTCGTTTTCCATCCTCTCAGTGCTCCAGCCCCGGTTCTGCAGCGGCGCGGAATGCCTTGACCCGCTCGATGTCCACCGGGTTCCACCACACCCCGCCCTGCTTCAACGAGGATGCAACGATGACACCGTTGGTCCGCTTGAGTATTTCGACGATGTTGTCGCGATTGACACCCGATCCAACCAGAAGCGGCAGATGCGTTGCCGAGCCGATTTCCTCGATCTCTTCAATTGTTGCGGCATTGCCCGTACGCTGCCCCGTGGCGATGACACCGTCGGCGTCAAAGAAAGCGAGATCGCGGGTCAGTTCTTCGATCGTCCGGTCCGCAACGATGGCGTGGCTGCCGTGCTTCACATGGCTGTCGGCAAAGACCTTGATGTGCTCGGCGCGCAGCATCGACCGATAGCGCATTGCCTCGGCCGCCCTGCCTTCCATGAAGCCTTCATTCGCGACATAGGCATTGGCCCACTGATTGACGCGAATGAACTTGGCACCGCCGGCCATGGCAATGGCGAAAGCCGGAATGGGCGCATTGGCTAGCACATTGATCCCGAGCGGGATGCCGATGGCCCGGGCAATGCGATCCGTGACAACGGACATGAACCCGGTTGTTTCGGGCCCGATATCGTCCGGCTTGCAAAAGGGGATATCGCCATGGTTTTCGATGACCAGACCATGCAATCCCCCTTCCACGCAGGCCTCCGCGTCCCGCATGCAGGCATCGTAAATCGTATCCATATCCGCCCCCCTGTAGCGGGGTGCCCCGGGGAAGGCCGGGCAATGGATCATTCCAATGAGCACCTTGTTGGTGCCGAATATCTCCTGCACCGCGTTGGAGCTACGATCCGATATTTCCTGCATGTCGTTCCCTTTCATAGTTTTTTGAGATAGCGGCTCGCGCGTCGAGAAAATCAGCGCGTCAGCCAGGCCAGAATGTTCTTCCAGAGCTTGCCGTAGCCTTCCCATTCGCAGAAGGCCGGGGACAGCCAATGCGGCCCGATATCGGAAGTCCAGACCGCCGTGTTGCCCTTGCCATGGCGCCCGAGAACCAGCAGCGGATGGCCGCCCTGATCGTCCGGCAGCGTCGCAACCACTTCGACATCCGCTCCGTCGCGCACTTCGACCTCATTGACCCCGAGAAGCACCGGCCATTCGCCGCCGAGACCAGCCACGACAGGATGGTCCGGCATGACGATCTTCGCCGTCGTACCCTCGGGAATTTCAACGCGGTCATCATAGGGAAGGCAGGTCACCGGAAGCACGTCTTCCACAGGGGTCCGCCGCCAGCGCGCCTTGCCATCGATACCCTGGAACGAGAAGTACCCGCCCACCATCAGCAGCGCGCCGCCCTTTTCCACCCAGGCCTTGATCAGCTTCAGCCGGTTTGGAACGGTGCGCGAATGCAGCCAAACATCAGGCGGCAGCAGCAGCGAGTTCGCGCCGATATCCGACAGGATGATGACGTCATAGGCATCCAGCCCTGCCATGTCATAGGGGAATTTTTCGACCGCTTCATGCGCGGGCATGTAGGTCAGCTCGAATGCACTGCCCGCGAGCGCCTTGACCAGCGGCTCTGCACCCAGATGAAACGTTACACTGCCGAACTGATCGAAACCTTTGTAGTGCGTGGCCGAACTGACCCAGCTTTCGCCAACGAGAAGGACTTTCTTTGTCATGGGATCACCAAACTTTCGTGAATATCAAAATAGGGGTTAGCTTCAGGCTCCAGCCTGAAAAACAGAGCGCGGATTGGCCCGCATCATCTGATCAAGAGCCGTTTCATCGAGGCCGTGCCGCTTGAGGCGCGGCAGGAAATGGCGCAGCACATAGGCGTAGCCATTGCCGCCATAGCGGGTCAGCATCATCTTCAGAAACACGTCATGCGACAGCAGAACCCGGTCGAGATAACCGGCCTCGGCCAGGCGCACGATGGCGCGGGCGGCTTCTTCGTCGCTCGGGCACTGCACCTGCTGATCCGCATAGAAGAAATCCATGCCGATCATGTCGTATTCAATGAATGCACCGCGGGCGGCGAGTTCACTCTGATAGCTGAAATCATCGTGGGAAGGGTTCATGTGGCAAAGAACCGTGTGCCTTATGTCGGCACCCTCCTGCGCCACGACGTCGAGCACGCGGTGGCCGAGCCGGAACCAGCCCGGCAAGTGCACCATGAGGGGAAGGCCCGTCCGCACCTGTGCCTGAGCTGCACCGCGCAACGACTTCTCCTCCTCCGCGGTGAAATCCGACGAGACGCCGATTTCACCGATAAGCCCGATTTTGACGTCGGTGCCATCGACACCTTCCACCGCTTCCCGCACGATCTCGTTGGCGATATCGCCCACGGTCATGGCCGCGACTTCGGCTGGGTGGGAGGAACCGAGATAATAGCCGGCCCCCATCACCACATTGAGACCCGCGGCTTTGGCGATGCGCCGGAGAGCCAGCGGATTGCGGCCAATGCCCCGGCATGTCGGCTCCACCACGGTCTTGCCGCCGGCATTGGCAAAGGCGCGCAGTTCTGAAATCGCCAGCGGTTCGTCATCAAGCGTAATGTTGTGCTTGTTGACGAAGGGGTCCTGCTTGAGTTCGCCCAATATTTCCATGCAGACGAAACCACCGGCAAGGTACTGCCGCTCCGGCGTTTTCGGCGCATGCCACCAGCAGCGGCAATCGTTGAGGATGTGCTCATGCATCAACGTGATGCCGAGCGCCTCCGCTGCAATGGGGCCATTGACCGTCATCACCTTGCCGGAGCGGATATGTGCTTCTGACAGATCGCTGTTCACAGGACTCACCTCTTCTTGCCGCTGCCGAAGCGGAAGTTTGCCGTGAATATCCGTGTGTTCAGCCAGATGGCGATCAGGATGATCGCACCGGTGACGATCTGGGTGAAGAATGGCGAGATGTGCATCAGGATCAGCCCGTTGCCGATCACCGCGATGGTCAGCGTGCCGAGAACCGTTCCGAGGATGGTGCCCCGGCCCCCCATGAGGGATGTGCCGCCGAGAACCACGGCCGCGATCACCTGGAGTTCGAAGCCGACCGCTGCATTGGACGATCCGGACCCCAAGCGCGCTGCGATCAGCAACCCGGCCACGGCGCAGGCCACGCCGGAAATGAGATAGACCGAAGCGATGATCCATTTGGCCGGCATGCCGACCCGGCGCGCGGCTTCCGCATTGGAACCGACCGCCACGACCTGACGGCCATATTTGGTCGATGTTATCGCCACATAGCCCAGAACGGCAACGACGGCGGCGATGATGGCCGGAACAGGGACCCCGCCAATGACGCCGCGACCCAGCGCAAAGAAACCCGGCGCATCCTGAATGGGGATCGAATAGCCCTGCGTCAGATAGAGTGCAAAGCCCCGCAGGATGGAAAGACCGGCAAGCGTAACGATGAACGCCGGAATCCCCTGGTAGGCGATGAACCAGCCCTGGACGAAACCAAGGCCGCCGCCGAGCACGATCATTGCAACCACGACCAATGGCCAGGGATATCCCATCGCCATGACGACAGCCGCAACCGCATTGATAAGGGCGACTTGCGAGCCCACCGACAAATCGATGCCGCCGGTGATGATGACGAAGGTCATGGTGATTGCAACGATCAGCAGCGGAGCCGCCTGCCGCACGATATTGAGAATATTGCCAAGGGTCAGGAACGTATCGCTGCCGATCGAGAAAAACACCATGCAGGCGACAAAAAACACGGCGATCGACAGAACCTGCGCGTGCTCGCCGAAAAAATCGGCAAGGCGCGATCCGTGACCGCGTTCGGTATAGACGGTCATTGCTTTGCTCCTTCGCCAACGATCAGTTTGACCAGATCCTCGAGATTGGTGCCGCCGATCTGGCGTTCTGCGACCTTCGTGCCCTCGTACATCACCGCAATGCGGTCGCAGACGCGGAAAAGGTCCTGAAGACGGTGCGTGATGAGGATGACCGAAACGCCATTGGCCTTCACGCGATTGATCAGGGCAAGCACCGCTTCGACTTCGGCCACGGCGAGTGCCGATGTCGGCTCGTCCATGATCAGGACGTTCGGTTTGAACGACGCTGCCCGGGCAATCGCGATGGCTTGCCGCTGGCCGCCGGAGAGGTGGGCAACCTTGCTGGTCAGTTTGGGAATACGGATTTCCAGCGCATCCAGCATTTTGCGCGCTTCGGCCAGCATTGCCTTGCTGTCAAGGAACATGCCCTTGCTGAGCTCGCGCCCGAGAAAGAGATTGCCGACCACATCGATCTCATCGCAAAGGCTCAGATCCTGGAAGACCATTTCGATATGTCTGTTGCGCGCATCGCCCGGGCCGGTGAGATGAATGTCCTCGCCCTCGATGGACATGGTGCCGCCGTCCGGAATGTAGGTACCGGAAATGATCTTTGTCAGCGTCGACTTGCCCGCGGCATTGTCACCGACAAGCCCAAGGCATTCACCGGGATAAATGTCGAGATCAACACCACGCAATGCCTGGTGCGAGCCGAATGATTTGCGTATGCCGCGCAAGGAAATACGCGGGGCGGCATGTGCGTCGCCGGCAGATCCGGAGGGAATACCCCCTCCGGAACCGATGGCAGCAGATCTTTGCTGACCTTCCTGAATCATTTGAAGACGGCCCTGTATGGGTCAACATTCGCCTTGGTGACGATGGTGACGGGAACAGCGATGTTCTTCTCGACGGTCTGGCCGGCCGCAACCTTCTGCAACGCATTCACGGCGGCGGCACCCATTGCCGACGGGTCCTGCTGGATAACCGCGGCAACAAATCCGGCATCGATGCCGGCAATGGCTTCAGCTGTCAGATCCCAGCCGAACACCTTGATGGTGCCCTGCTTGCCCTGGCTCTGCACGGCGGCGATGGCGCCCATCAGGGCGGGCTCGCCGGTTGCATAGATGGCTGTCAGGTCCGGGTTGCCGGTAATCAGGTTCTCGGCTGCCGCAAGCGCATTGTCCTGCACATTCTGGCCGTCGACGACGCCGGCAATTGCAACACCGTCAACACCCTTGATCGTCTTTTCAAAGCCTTCCTGCCGGACATTCTGGATATAGGAGTTCAGCGCACCGACAACACCGATCTTGGCCTTGCCGCCCATATTGGCTTTGACGTAGTCAAGGAAGAACTTGCCCATGTCGGCACCGGCCTTGGCATTGTCGACGCCGATCTGGGCTTTCTGCGGGCCTTCGGGAAGGATCGCGTCGATGGCGACAACGGGGATACCCGCGTCGGCGGCCTGCTTGACGGCAGGCATCAGGCCGTTGACGTCGATGGCGACGACCGCAAGACCCGATACCTTTTCCTGAATATAGGTCTCCACGGCACTGTTCTGCGCCGTCGGTTCATTGTTGGAATTGAAGATAACCAGCTTGACGCCGGCGGCGTCGGCTGCCTTCTGCGCGCCCTGGTTCATCTGGTTGAAGAAAAGCGCCTGCTGGTTGATCTGCACCAGCGCGATCGTCTTCTTTTCCTGTGCGATCGCAGTCGACGAGGCGGCGCAGCTCAATGCCGTGAAGCCAGCCAATGCAATCAATGTTCTCCTGCTCAAATTCAAAGTCATGTTCTCATCCTCTGTTGGTTTTCTTACCGTTACGTCTTGTTATTTCGCCGGCGGGGCAACGGAGTTCCGCACGACGATTTCGACTGGCAGCAGTTCTTCCGAAGCGGAAGGTTTCCACTCCTGCCAGTTTGTTTCCAGAAGCAGTTCGAGCGCCCGGCGCCCGAGTTGCCGGACCGGCTGACGAATGACGGTCAGCGGCGGTGCAAAGAGATGCAGCGGCCCGACATCATCGAAACCGATGATCGAAACATCGTCGGGAACCGACACATTCCGGTCCTTGAAGACTTCGATCAGGCCGATGGCAATTTCATCGGAGCTGGCAAAGATGGCCGTTGCCGCGTGCTGCTCTTCCAGATAGCGGACGGCAGCTTTGCGCCCATAATCGATGGTGTATTCACCGGCGTAACGATCAACCATCGCCGTATCGCCATGCTGTTCGCGCAGCGCGCGCATCAGGCCATCGAAACGGCGGCGCGCGCTGATCATGCGCTCGTCGCCGCCGATGAACAGAACATGGCTGTGTCCCTGTTGCGCCAGGTGAAGACCGGCGAGATAACCGCCATGATCATTGTCGCAGAACAGTTTCGGCGCTTTCGAACCCGGAACGTCTTCGTCGACGATGATGACCTTGCCCGAACGGTTGATAAGGCCGGCAAGCGCACCGTCGTCCGGGTGGTTGGTGATGAAGATCAGCCCGTCGACATGATTGCGTTCGATCAGTTGCAGGTATTCGATTTCGCGCCCTGCCCGGTTGAGCGTCGCATGCAGCGAGACCGCCAGCTTGCGCTCGTCGGCTGCCTGCTCGACAGCGGCGACCAGGGTTGAAAAGAACGGGTTGGCAATTTCAGGAACAACCAGACCGATGGTGTCCGAACGTCCCATGCTCAAACGCCGCGCATGCGGATTGGGTATGTAGTTCAGCGATTTGATTGCATCTTCGATGCGCTTCTTGGTGTGATACGGCAGATCAAGACTGCCATTGACCAGGCGCGATACTGTCGTAACCGACACGCCAGCTGCGGCGGCAACATCTTTCAGACTGGGCGTCGTCTTCTTGATCACAAGCGCTTTCCCCATTGTAAAGCGGTTTAGTAAATCGCTTTACAAGACAAACGCACTTCATGGTTCTTGTCAACTGGGATTCAGAATTGACAGAATAATCCTGTGAGATTCTCTGTTGGAGCCGATCCGAAAATCAGAAAATATGGAATTTTAACAAGGTGTTGGGCAGCGCGAAAATTTATCGCTCAATCGTCCCAATTGCATGCGGCAACATAGATTGCGGCGAGTTTTTCCATGCCGAACTGATCGATGCTGTCAAACCGGCCGGGTATCGGACTGTCCAGATCGAGAACACCCAGAATGCGTCCCTCATGGAAAAGCGGCACGACAAGCTCCGAACGGGATGCGGCATCACAGGCGATATGTCCGGGAAAGGCGTCGACATCCTCGACGAGAATCGAGGTTCCCTGCGCAACAGCCGTTCCGCAGACGCCATTGCCAACGGCGATACGCACGCAGGCCGGCTTGCCCTGAAAGGGGCCGACAACGAGTTCGTCTTCGGAATAAAGGAAATAGAAGCCTGCCCAATTGAGATCGGGCACCATCTGGAAGATCAGCGCCGAGGTGTTGGCGGCATTGGCGATGGCATCGTTTTCATCAGCGAGAAGGCCGTTCAACTGAGCGCAGAGTTCGCGATAAAACTCGGTCTTGTCAGTGTGATTCATCGTCTTTGCCGCAAACATCGGACGCCTATCCTTTTCATGCCTATCGTCGTGGCCGCCATCAGCCGCCTCTCCTGCGATAACGGCTATCGCGACAGAGATACAGCGCGAAACTCACCTCTGCAACCGCACCGCTTCCGAGGCGGCTGTGAAGCCTGCGCTTCCATGGCGAGCCAGGCACAAAGATGAACGGGCGGGTATCAGAAATTGATCGACGCGTAGAAGATGGCAAACACACCATCGAGGACGATGACGATGAAGATCGACTTGACCACCGATGCCGTCACGCGCAGACCCAGTGACTCCGCACTTCCGCCAACCTTCATCCCTTCAACCGCGGCGATGGTACCGATGATCATCGCCATGAAGGGAGCCTTGATCAGGCCCGCCAGGAAATACTGGACCGTGATCGCATCGCGCAGATTGGCGATATAGATGCCGGGCGATACGTCCGAATAAAGCCATAGCGCGACGGCCCCGCCCGCAAGCCCGGCAAAATCCGCAATAATCGTCAGAAGCGGCAGCGAAATGCTCAGTGCGACCAGACGGGGAAACACCAGAACGCTGATCGGATTGAGACCGATGACGTGCAGGGCATCGACTTCCTCGCGCATCTTCATCGACCCGAGTTCTGCCGTGATGGCGCTCCCTGAGCGCCCCGCGATCATGATCGCGGTCAACAGGACGCCGGTCTCGCGCAGCACCAGCACGCCGACGAGATTCACCGCATAGGTCTCGGCACCATAGGTGCTGAGCATATAGGCGCCCTGCTGCGCCACGATGGCACCCATAATGAATGAAATCAGCACCACCACCGGGATTGCCCCGACGCCCAGCCGATCAATCTGGTGAAAGAACGCCGGATACCGGATAGGGCTTCCCTTGCCGCCGCGCATCTGGGAACCGGTGACGACAGCACCCAGCACATGCATGGATTTAATAAAATCATCGCCGAAATTGACCACTGTCCGGCCAATTGTATCGAGAAACTGAATTCCAAGATTCGGCTTGTGCAGCGGCGGGTTTGCATCCGCCGGAGCAGATGCGGTTTTTCCAACAGCGTCAAAAAGCGTTTCCCAATGCTGCTTCAGCCCGCGTATCTCGACCTGTTTTCCCGCAGCTTCCAGGGCAACGCGCATGCGGTCGACCAGCCACGCCCCCCCCGTATCCAAAGCGGCGACGCCGGACCGATCGCTGACAGCATTGGGAAAATCCTTCCTATTCTCGATCTTGCGCATTTGCGCATTCACACGCCCGACATAGCGGGTAATCCAGGAGCCTGCCAGGACAACCATTGCCTGATCATTTTCGGTGTTGAAGCTGACGTTGAGCGGCTGGCCGGACATGCCGTGTTCGTGTGTCGCATCAACCATAGCCGAAATACTTTCGCTTTTTGCAGTCGCTGCTTTATCCCCCGGCTGGTCGATTCTGGCAAGCAAAACTCAAAACAAACGCCCTGCGGGTCATCACGCGCCCTCGACCACCGGCAGCATGAGCCGGCTGCTATCGATGATAACAACCGGCTCATGCTCGTCATGTGAGAATACCCGGGAATGGCAGCCTTCCCTTAACTCCCGCTGCGTGCGTGAAGTTGCGGGATAAACAGGTCCGTCCAGCTTGCGGGCTTGACCTTGATCGTACCGGCCAGATGCATGAACTCGGCAAACTGCATGACACCGTTCGGCGTCGTCGAGAACTGCGAATCCTTGTCGTTGAGCATTTCAAGAACTTCCTCGACCGACACTTTCACCTTTGAACTCTTGGCGAAAATCTCAGCGGCAGCTTGCTTGTTGCCGGCGATGAAAGCGTTTGCCTCATCCAGAGCCGCCAGGAAAGCTTCCGTGGTTTTCGGATTGGCGTCGACGAACTTCTTCGGCGCAAAGGTCACGTCCAGCGTGATATTGCCGATGACATCGACAGAATTGACAACCCGATGCACCTTCGGGTCTTTCAACTCCAGATAGGAAAACGGTGGCGAAGTGAAGTGGGCGGTGATCTCGGTCTGGCCGCTTGTCACCGCTGCCAGGGCTTCCGGATGCGGCAGGCTGACCGTCAACGGGTCGAGCTTCGCATAGTTCTCGCGTCCAAATTCGTGCGCCGCCATCATCTGCAGGACGACCGCCGACAGCGACGTCTTGATCCCCGGCAGGGCAATTTTATCCTTGGGTGTCAGATCCTTCAGCGTCTTGATCTCGGGATTGTTCGAATTCAGCCACAGCGATGTGGCGCTGAGACCGCTGATGCCGACAACTTCGACATTCGGAATGCCCTTGGCCTTGGCCCAGAGGGTGACAAAGCCCGGCGCCCCGGTTCCGGCAAAATCGAGCGAACCGGCCATCATCGCATCATTGATGACATTGCCGCCATCGAGCATCAGCCATGTCACCTTGACATCGCCCAGACCGGCTTTGGCAGCCTGCTTTTCCATCAGCTTCTGGTTTTCCATAACGATCAGCGGCAGATAGAGAATGCCGTATCCCTTGGAAATCCGCACTTCGCTGACTTCGGCGCGGGCGGCACCCGTTGCACCCGCCAATCCAAGGCCGATGCCGAGCACGGCGGCACAGAGCTGTTTCATCATTTTCATTGTAGTCCTCCCTTTATACATACCGGTTCCCGGCGGTTCAAACTCAGGCCTGCATTCCCCAGCGGCGAATGGTTTTCTTTTCAATCGTGGCGAAGATCAGGTTCTCGACGGCAAGGCCGATCAAAATAACCGTGAACAAGCCTGCAAAGACGTTGGCGGTTTCCAGCTGGTTGCGGTTCTCGAAGATGAACCAGCCGAGGCCGCCGGAGCCGGACGATACGCCAAACACCAGTTCAGCGGCGATCAGCGTGCGCCATGCGAAGGCCCAGCCGACTTTCAACCCCGTCAGAATGGATGGAAAGGCGGCGGGTATCAGGATATGGCGGACCAGCTTGAGGCCGCGCAGGCCGTAATTCAGGCCGACCATCCGCATCGTGTTGGAAACTGACCGGAAACCGGCATGGGTATTCAAGGCGATGGCCCACAGTACCGAGTGCACCAGCACGAAGATCACGCTTCCCTGCCCCAAACCAAACCAGATCAGCGCCAACGGCAGCAATGCAATGGCCGGGAGCGGATTGAACATGGAGGTCAGTGTTTCCAGCAGGTCGGCACCAATGCGCGACCCGATGGCGAGCGTGGTCAGGAGCGAGGCCAGCACAATGCCGATGCCATAGCCGATGAGCAGCGTTTTGATGGATGCCAGCGCTCTTGCCGGAATGGTTCCGTCGGCAATATTGGAACTGAAAGCCGCGAAGGTCTGGGAAAAGCTGGGAAACAGCAATGGATTGCCCAGCCAGCGCCCGTAAATCTCCCAGGCGGCAGCAAGAACGAACAGGATAAAGGCTTTTCGCACCGCACCGATGCGATAGATGCGTTCAAAGGCAGAGAGCGTCTTCTCGACCTGCAGGAAATCCTTCTTGCCGTCGCCGCGTACAATCTCCGGACGTGTGTAGAGAACTTCAGTCATCGAATCTTCCAATCTCAACTGGCGAACAACATGTCGTTGATGCGGGTTTCGAGTGCCGCCTGCGCACCGGTTCCAAGCTCGCTGGGCGGTATGCTGTTCAGCTCGGCCTTCACCTGCCCCGGATGGGGTGAAAGGAGCAGAATGCGGGTGCCGATGCGGATGGCCTCCTCGATGGAGTGGGTCACGAACAGGACGGTGAAATGCGTATCGTCCCAGAGTTGCAGCAATTCATCCTGCATCTTGCGGCGCGTCAGCGCGTCGAGCGCTGCGAAGGGCTCATCCATCAGAAGCACATCGGGCTCCATGGCCATGCCGCGCGCGATGGCCACACGCTGCTTCATGCCGCCGGACAGCATATGGGGATAGCTGTCGATGAATTTCGTCAGGCCAACCTTGTCGATGTAGCTGCGGGCGCGTTCACGTGCCTCTGCCGGCTTTGCCCGCCCGCTGGCGGTGAGGGCGAAGACGACATTTTCACCGACCGTCTTCCACGGCAGAAGCTGGTCGAATTCCTGAAAGACCATCATCCGGTCAGGGCCGGGTTCGGTGACTTCCCTGCCCTTGAGCGTGATCTGGCCTTCGGTCGGCGTGAGATAGCCGCCGATGGCCTTGAGCAAGGTCGACTTGCCGCAGCCTGACGGCCCGAGAAGAACAAAGCGGTCGGATTGAAAAACCTGAAAATCGACGCGATGCGTGGCGGTCACCAGCGCATCTTCCGTCTTGTATTGCAGTGTGACGCCCTCGACGCTCAATAATGCGCCGCGAGCATCAAAGGACTGATGCAAAGTCATACTTCCTCCCAATGCGTCGTCTCTTTTGCGCAACGCCGTAACGTTGACAAAACTCCCACCTCGACTGTACTTGCGGTAACTGACACATACCTGACTCACGTTTCGGGGGCACGATTTGCGCATTCTTGTCGTGGAAGACATGCCCGATATCGCCAAGGCGATTGCCCAGCGCTTTGAAAAAATCGGCCATGCCGTTGATTGCGAAACCGATGGCCGGACCGCCAGCGAAGTGCTGCGGGTGCAGGATTATGATCTCATCATCCTCGACATGATGCTGCCCGGCGCCGATGGTTTCGAGATTCTCAAAGGGCTGCGCGGCCGCAAGGACAAGACACCCGTTCTGGTCCTGACCGCACGATCGGCGGTCGATGACCGCGTCGACGTCCTTGATCTTGGTGCTGACGATTATCTGACCAAGCCGTTCGATTTTCGCGAGCTGGAAGCACGCGCCCGCGCACTGCTGCGCCGGAGTGCCGGCATGTCCGACAATGCCCTGCGCTTCGGGGACCTCGTCATCGACCGGGCCGGGCGCACGGCCAGCGTTGCCGATACCGCTCTTGATCTGACCCGGCGTGAATTGATTGTCCTCGAGATTCTGGCGGCACGGCCCAGGCGCTTCGTCTCCAAGGAGGAACTGGTGGAGCAGCTTTTCAACTTCGACCAGGAGCCGAGCGCCAATGCCGTCGAGCAATATGTGACGCGGCTGCGGCGCAAGCTGGCGGATACTTCAATCGAAATTCGCACCTCGCGCGGGCTGGGCTATCAACTTGCAAGCAAATGATATCCGCTACTCCCTGCACATCCGGATCATCGTCTTCATTGCGCTCATTCTCGGTGTCGGTGCGGTCGTCCTTGCTCTTGCCGCCTGGCAATATGCCGGCATTGCCGCGCGTGATGCCTATGACAAGCTTTTGATCGGCGGGACAATACAGGTTGCGGAAAACGTCTACATGCAGGGTGGGGTTGTAACCCTCGACCCGCCAGCGGCCGCATTTGCGACACTGTCAGCCTATGATCTGGTCTTTTACCGGGTGACCGATCCGCGCGGCGTCGTTGTCGCCGGGTATGGCGATCTCGCGCCGAAAATTTCGTCGGAAAACATCCGCAAGGGCGTGGTCCTTGCCGACGACAACTATCAGGGGCAGCCGGTCCGCGTTGCGGCGATCGGCAAGCAGATTGATACCGGCTCCGGCAGTGGCTGGGTGGAAATCGTCGTGGCACAAACCTTGCGGGCGCGGGAGTCCCTCGCCTGGGATCTTGCCGGCAAGGCTGTCGGCATGATCGCGATCATGAGCCTTCTTGCCCTGATCGCCGGCGCCATTTCCGTGCGTATTGCTTTGAAGCCGCTGACGCGTATCGAACGGGAAATCGCAGCGCGCAAGCCCGACGATCTGCGCGCCATACGCGTTACGCCGCCCTATGAAATCCGGGCATTGGTCAGCGTCCTTGATGACTTCATGCGCCGGCTTGCCGATCGCATAGCGCTGATGCAGCGCTTTATCGCCGATGCCGCCCATCAGATGCGCACGCCTTTGGCGGAACTCAATGCACAGGTGGAAATCCTGTCGAACGATGCCGACCCGAAACTGCAGGATCAGATTCAGAAACTCGGTGCAAAGGTGAACGCGCTCGGCAATCTCACCGGCCAGCTTCTCGACCACGCCATGGTCATTCATCGTGCCGGCACCGTTGGTTTCACAACGATCGATCTGAATGCATTGACGAAAACCACGCTGGCTCAGGCCGTCCCGCTGTCACTGGAACGGGAAGTGACAATTGCCTTCTTACCCTGCCCGGCAGAGCTTCATATCCAGGGCGATATGATCAGCATCCGCGAGGCGCTGACCAATCTGATCCAGAATGCCCTGATCCATGGCGCATCAACGCGCCTCTCTGTGGAGCTCGGCCGCGATGAAAGCAAGGCATGGATCAACGTGATTGACGACGGTCCCGGCATTTCGAGCACAGAACAGGCACGGCTGCTTGAACCCTTCGAGGTCGGGTCCGGCCCCGCACCCGGGTCCGGCCTGGGGCTGGCGATTGCGGCGGAGGTTGCCAAGGCGCATGGTGGGGAACTCACCTTCCCCGCCGTCGAAAACGGTTTCTGCGTGCAACTGGCGTTGCCTGGACAGCGTTTGTTAGGCAGTGTCACCTCATGAGCCACAAGGAACGATGCGATGACACACACGGACACTGAACACAGAGGCCTCTGGGAAACCGAACGGGCGTTGCTGCATCATTTGCGAACGGTCCGCCGCCGGGACAGGGGCCTCAAGCCGGAAAAACCAGGCGACGGGCTGACCAGCGGCCAGAGAATTGCCGATCAGGTGGCTGCGACGATGGGCTCATGGAGTTTCATCATCATCCAGACCACGATCCTGTTCTTCTGGATCGTATTGAACGTCACCGCCTATATCCAGCACTGGGATCCCTACCCGTTCATTCTCCTCAATCTTGCGCTCTCCTTTCAGGCGGCCTATGCGGCGCCCTTCATCATGATGAGCCAGAACCGGCAGCAGGATATTGACCGGAAAGAAGCCGAGCATGATTACCGCATCAACATCAAAGCCGAGCTGGAAATCGAATTGCTGCACGAGAAGATGGAGCTGCTTCACCAGAAGATCGATCTTCTCAAGGACAAGGAAGTTCTGGCTTTGACGGAGTCGATCCAGAGGCTTTGCGACCAGGGCCAGGCACCAAAGGCTCAAAGGTAAATCGCAAGGAAGCAAATGATGGTGACCCGTCGAACGGTATTGGCTGCACTTGGTATCGTCGCATACCCGGCAAGGCTCTTTGCCAGCACGGCCGACACGGTCATTCCGCTCTGGCCCGCAACGCCGCCCGGCGGCGGCGGTCCGGCAGGGCCGATCAATGTCAGCGCCAAAGGAGCGGTCAGCAATATCGCAGCCCCGTCGATGGAGGTTTTCCAGCCGGCAAAGCCGAATGGCGCAGCGGTTCTCGTGGCAGCGGGCGGCGGCTACAAACGCATCGAAATGAAGAAGGAGGCTCTTTCGGCAGCCCGCTGGCTGATCGACCGGGGCTTTACCGTCTTCACCCTGACCTACAGGCTGCCCGGAGAAGGATGGAATGCCGGTCCGCTGGCGCCGTTGCAGGATGCGCAACGTGCTTTGCGCTTGATCCGCCAGAACGCCAGCCGCTTCGAAGTCGATCCGGAACGTCTTGGCGTGCTCGGGTTTTCTGCCGGCGGGCATCTGCTTGGAATGGCGTCCGTCCGCTCGGCTTTCCCTTCCTATGAGCGGATCGATGCGGCGGACGGCCTGTCTGCCCGGCCGTCGTTTTCAGCACTGATCTATCCCATCATTACGCTGGAGCCGCCCTACGACCACACCTCGACACGGCGCATCCTGATTGGCACGCATCCAAGCCCGGAACGGAGTGCGGACTGGTCTGTTCAAACCCATGTTCGCAGCGGGTGCCCTCCCATGTTCCTTGTTCAGGCGCAGGATGACCCCATTTCCGACCCGGCAAATACCCGCATCATGGCAGACGCCTGCAAGCGGGCGGGTGTACCCGTGGAACTGCACCAACTGGCCAGCGGTGGTCACGGTTTTGGAATGGGCGAAAAGGATACGACGACCGGCGTGTGGCCGGACTATTTTTCTGCCTGGCTGACAACTGTCGCCTCAGCGGCGTCCACGCGCCGCTGACGTATCGCCCCCTGCCCATCGATCAGGCGGCACGGGTGATCCGGATCGGAATCGATTTGAAAGACGGCGTTCCCGACTGCTGGTCATAGTGGGACAGGGCGACCAGCGTGTTCAGTTCGGGATAGTACCCAGCGGCAGAGCCGCGAGGAATATTGTAGGCCACGGCGGTCAACCGCTTGACCCGGCGCGGTCGGTCATCAGGATCGGCATGATCGCGCGCTGCTTCAACATCGAGCGTATCGCCATCGGCCAAGCCACGTTCGGCCAGGTCCTTGGCATTCAGAAAAATCACATCCCGCCGCCCGAACACGCCACGATACCGGTCATCCATGCCATAGATCGTCGTGTTGTACTGGTCATGGCTGCGGATTGTCGTCAGCGTCAGCACGTTGGGTTCCAGAACGCGCGGATCCTCGCTCAAGCCCTTCGCCACCAGGAAACAGGCTTTCTGGTTCGGTGTTTTCCATTCGCGATGCGAGGCGGGTACGCTCAGGCGAAACCCGCCCGGCTCCCGGATACGCGCATTGAAATCCTTGAAGTCAGGGAAAACAACTTCAATCTTGTCGCGGATCCGGCTGTAATCCGCGATCATGGCGTCCCATTCGATGCCGTAACGGTCACCCAAAGTCGCCTTTGCCATGCCCGCGATGATAGCGGGTTCCGACCGCAGATCGCCGCTGGGCGGATTGAGAAAGCCGCGCGAGGCATGCACCATCGACATGGAATCTTCAACGGTCACGGATTGCCGGCCTGTGGCCTGAACATCGGCGTCGGTACGCCCGAGAACGGGCAGGACGATGGTGGTCCTGGCCGTCAGCAGATGCGAGCGGTTGAACTTGGTCGTCAGGTGCACGGCAAGATCAAGTTTGCGCATCCCTGCAAACGTTGCATCGGGATCAGACATGGCGACAGCCAGATTTCCGCCGAGACAGACGAGCGCCTTGGACCTGCCGTCGATAATTGCCTCTATCGCTTCGATGGCATTGTGCCCCTTGGCGGCGGAAGGCCGGAAACCGAACGCCCGCTCCATGCCGTCGATGAGCGCGGCATTGGGAATTTCGGTAATGCCGACGGTACGGTCGCCCTGCACGTTGGAATGACCGCGCAAAGGGCATATGCCTGCACCTTCCCGGCCGATATTACCGCGCAGCATCAGGAAGTTGGCAATCTGCTGAACGTTTGCCGTGCCATTCCGGTGCTGGGTGATGCCCATGCCGTAGCAAAGGATGACATTTTTGGATTTTGCATAGACATCGCCCGCACTTTCGATTGCACTGCGGGTAAGGCCCGACATGATCTCGATGTCCTCCCAGCGCGTCGCGTCGATATCCTCTCTCAGAGCTTCGATGCCTGACGTATGTTCGGCAATAAAATCGCGGTCGAGGATTCCCCTTCCACCGCGCTCCAGATCGCGCCGGTCAAGCTCGAAAACCCTTTTCATCATGCCCTTGAGCACCGCGACGTCGCCGCCAATGCGAACCTGATGATAAGCCGACGCAATATCCGTCGAACCGAGCGTGGCCATTTCGACCGGGCTTTGCGGCGAGGCAAAGCGTTCGAGCGCCCGCTCCTTCAGCGGGTTGAAAACGATGATGGGCGCACCGCGCCGCGCCACATCGCGCAAGGTCGCCATCATGCGCGGATGGTTGGTGCCGGGATTGTGGCCGAAGCTGAAAATGGCATCGGCATGATCGAAATCCTCCAGGGTGACGGTTCCCTTGCCAACGCCGATCGAGTGCGGCAGCCCCACGCTTGTCGCCTCGTGGCACATGTTCGAGCAATCGGGAAAATTATTGGTCCCATAGGCCCTCACGAACAGCTGGAACAGGAACGCGGCTTCGTTCGAGGCTCTGCCTGAGGTATAAAACTCGGCCATGTTGGGATCAGGCAGAGCATTCAATTGCGCTCCGATAAGCGCGAAAGCCCTGTCCCACTCAATGGGCACATAGGTGTCAGCCGCTGCATCGTAAATCAGCGGGTCGGTCAAGCGCCCCTGATCTTCCAGATCATGATCCGACCAGTTCCACAATTCCGAAACCGTATGCGATGCAAAGAAGGTTGGCCCGATACGCTTGGCGGTCGATTCCCAAGTGACGGCCTTTGCACCGTTTTCGCAGAATTCGAAAGAAGAGGTGTGTTTCGGGTCCGGCCAGGCACAACCGGGACAATCAAACCCATCCGGCTGGTTGGCTTTCAAAAGGGTCGCCGCTCCCTGGGCAACAATCTGCTGCCGGGCAAGACTCTCCGCCACTGCCTTCAATGCACCCCAACCGCCTGCCGGTGCATTGTAGCGTTCAATACCCTCCGGTCTCTTCCTGGGCATGTCGTACTCCTTAGAACTGGTCAACGATGGACAGATCGGCCGCGTGTCATTGTAGCAGATAAGTGCGATGCCGCATGCTGTTCTTCCGATGATACGACGCTTTCCCGCGCGAAACCGGAAAGCCCCGGAATTTCATGATGGGTGGCGGGAAGCAGGTTTCAGCGGCTCCCAAACGGAAATGGGCACCGCCGAAACCTGTTCGGCGGTGCCCACTCCAATGCAACCCTCGCACCGCGGCGCGAGGAAAACCAGCCAGTCCTAGTTGGCCGAGGCAAGCGTCATCGACGTGCCGGTGGCAGCAACGTTCAGACCGATCTGGCCCGTGACGCTGATTGCCTGCAGGTGAACGGAGCCTGCGGTACCACCGAACAGCACATTGGTGCCGATACCGGCGCCGAGTGTGGCTTCCGCTGTCGCACCGCGATAAACGCCGCTCAGCGAACCCTGGTGGTAACCAGCGGTCGGTGCAAACACAGCCCAGACGAGGCGGCTGCGTGTTGTAAACCCGAGATCGACACCCAGCTTCTTGATCGCGCCGGTATAATGATCCGAACGCTCACGGCCGACTGTGGAACGGAAGACACAATCGACTTCCTTGGCCGAACCAAGCACGTAGCCGACGCCGCCATCGATATCGCAGGTGAGATAGCCGATCCTCACGCCGTTGCGCGCGTCCGGCTCCTGATAGGTCGCCGGCATATCGGCTGCAACAGCGACCGTTGCACCAGCAATTGCCAACGACGTGGTCGCAAGTGCCATAGCAAGTGTCTTCTTCATCATACTCTCCTTCTCAAATTGTGACCGGTGCACCGCAATCGATCCTCCAGCCCACAAATTCAGCAACAGGTTACAGAAGGTATCGCAGGGCGATCTCATTCGATATACCTGAAGCAACACATGTGAAGGCGTGCCGGAATGCGCAAGTGACAGACCATTCACAATTCGCCTCCCAATGGGACATTTTGAAGGCACGTGACGGATTGTTTACGCAAAATTAACAGTTTAGCTTCGACGGGGCTCGGCCTGTTCCATCGAATCGAGACACAATCGCCCTGTCCATGAGATCTGTGAGAATCCAATGAATGTCCGGCAGCTCGAAGTCCTGCGCACCCTGCTCGTTACCGGCTCCACAATTGCAACGGCGCGGGCCATGGGCCTGAGCCAGTCGGGCGTCAGCCGCCTGCTGCAGCAGCTCGAAGCCAACCTGTCGATGCAGCTGTTTGCACGGGACAAAGGCCGGCTGATCCCGACACCGGAGGCGGAAAAGCTCGCCTATGACGCCGAACTCGTCCTTGCCGGAATAGACCGCTTCACCAACCTTGCGCAGGACCTGCGCAGCGGGGCCGTCGGGCCTGAATCAGTGCGCATCGCCCTGCCCAACAGCCTTGCCGACCAGTTTACCCCGGATCTTCTCGCGGATTTCGACAGGGATTTTCCGCGGGTGCGCATAGAAACGTTCTTCGACACGTCGGGCGCCATCACCCGCCTGATCGAACAGCGCATCGTGGATTTCGGTTTCCTGCGCTATGAAGGACAGCAGAGCACCAGCGTCGAGCTTGAGGTGGTCGTGAGCGGCCGAAAGGTATGCGTCATTCCCGCAGAACACCCCCTCGCCGCCCTGGACATCGTCACGCCCAAAGATTTACGCAATATTCCGTTGATCCTGACCGGCCGCAACAGGCCCACCCGCATGAAACTCGATGAGATCTTTCGCCAGGCCGGTGTGACGCAGACCGTCAAGATCGAAACGCACAGCAACAATTCCGCCTTTTCCTATGCCGCGCATGGGCTTGGGATAGCCATCATCAGCAGCTTCTTCGCGCACCTGACCAAGGATACAAGGATCGTCATACGGCCCTTCGATCCGCCGCTCACGCAGAGTTTCGGCCTTGCCAAGGCGGCTGGCGTTCCGCTGTCCATCGCTGCCGAAGCGCTCAGCAGGCGGATGAAGCAGAGGCTTCTCAACGTCGAGGGCCCGCAAAACTGAACGGATAGCTTTCCGCCCTATTGGATGGTCCCGACACCCCACAGCAAGTACCCGCTTGCATAGCGCTATGACATTTACTCATAATATTGCGCATGGTTTTCACATATGCTCATAGTCCGGCACACAATGGCCAGATGACTGCGGGGAACTTCCGCGCAGCCAAAAGAGCAGAATGGGAACCACGTGATCAAATTTATACTCGGCCGAATGCTGATGGCTGTGCCCACGATTGTCATCGTGGCAGTGGCAGTGTTCACCCTTATCCGCCTCATCCCGGGCGATCCGGCAGCTCTCATGCTTGGGGATCTTGCCGAACCGCAGCAGATCGCCGCCCTGCGTTCCACGCTGGGGCTCGACCAGAGCATTCCGGTGCAGTTCATGATCTGGGTGGGGCATCTGTTCAATGGCGACTTCGGCAAGTCCATCGTTACCGGTGAACCCGTCCTGCACCTCGTGCTCTCACGTTTTTTCATCAGCGCGCAAATCGTTGTTCTGGCGGTTCTGATTGCAAGCGTGATCGCCGTCCCGGCCGGTGTTATCGCGGCGTGGAAACAGAACAGCCTCACCGATCTCGCGCTTGTCGGCACGGCAACAGTTCTCCTGTCCATTCCCACATTCTGGCTCGGACTGCTGCTGCTGCTTTTCTTCGGGCTGAAACTCGGCTGGGTGCCGGTGCTCGGCTACGTCTCGGTGACGACGGACTGGAAGGCCGGGCTTATCTACATGGCCCTGCCGGTTGCCACCCTCTTTATCCACGAGATGGGTGTGATCATCCGCATGGCCCGCGCATCCACGCTGGAAGTCTTGCGCCTTGACTACATCACTCATGCCCGTGCGAAAGGCCTGTCGGAACAGGCAGTTCTGTGGCGTCACGCCTTCAAGAACGCCTTCGGTCCGACCTGGACCATGATCGGCCTGATTCTTGGCAATCTGCTCGGTGGTATTGCGGTTATCGAAACCGTATTCTCCATACCGGGCCTCGGCCGCCTGCTCGTCGACAGTATTTTCCAGCGCGATTATCCCGTTATTCAGGGCTGTCTCCTGCTGGTTGCGGTTGCCTATGTCCTGGTCAACCTCGTCGTGGATCTTCTCTATCCACTCTTTGATCCACGGGTGGTGGCGGAATGAAAAAGCTTACATTCAACGGGGTGATCGGTGGCACCATCATCACCCTCCTCTTTATCGTCGCGGCCATCGGCATGCTCTGGACGCCGTTCGATCCGATGAAGCTCAGTTTTTCCGCGCGTCTGGCCGCACCAAGCGCAGCGCATCTTCTCGGCACCGACGAGTTCGGACGGGATGTCCTGAGCCGGCTGATGGTCGGGGCACAGGCCAGTGTCTGGATCGGCTTTGCAACAGTCTGTTTTGCTGTG
Source organism: uncultured Phyllobacterium sp. (assembly GCF_902479695.1). Classification (NCBI taxonomy): domain Bacteria; kingdom Pseudomonadati; phylum Pseudomonadota; class Alphaproteobacteria; order Hyphomicrobiales; family Phyllobacteriaceae; genus Phyllobacterium; species uncultured Phyllobacterium sp. Next base: position 87,084 of record NZ_CABSQF010000006.1, read on the forward strand.
TTCTTCGGCACCCTTATCGGCCTGATCAGCGGTTATGCACGCGGCTGGGTCGACGGCGTCATCATGGCGTTCAACAATGCCCTGCTGGCCTTTCCCGGTATTCTTCTCGCCCTCGGACTGCTCGCGGTTTTCGGCGCCAACCAGTACGGCATCATCTTCGCACTTGGGATCGCCTATACCCCGTCGATGGCGCGTATCGTGCGCGGTGCCGTCCTGTCCCTGCGCGAACGGGAATTCATCGAAGCCTCCAAGGTCATGGGCAACAGCGAAATCTATACGATTCTCCGCCACATCCTGCCCAATTGCCTGGCACCGATTACGGTTCTGGGGACATCCATGTTCGGCTGGGCGATCCTTTCGGAAAGTGCGCTGAGCTTCCTCGGCCTTGGCGTTCCGCCGCCTGCACCCACCTGGGGCAACATGCTTGCCGCCGGCCGGCCGTTCATCGAACAGGCAGCCTGGCTTGGCTTCTTTCCCGGCCTTTGCATCGCGCTGACCCTTCTCGGCATCAACCTGCTTGGGGATGCCCTGCGTGACAAGCTCGATCCCCGCATGAGAGGTTTGAAATGAGCAATCAAAACGCGCTTCTCAGTGTTCGCGGGCTGACGCTTGAGGTCATCCACAATGGCGGCGCCGTCGTCAAAGATGTGAGCTTCGATGTCTCACCCGGAGAGATCGTCGGTATCGTCGGTGAATCCGGGTCGGGCAAGACGCTGGCGACACGGTCGATCATCGGACTGATTGCGCCGGGCATCCGGCATGCCAGCGGTTCGATCGTTTACAAGGGTCAGGATACGCTTCAGGCCAGCGACCGCACGTTGCGGCGTTTGCGTGGCGGCGAAATCGGCGTCGTCTTTCAGGAACCGATGACCTCCCTCAATCCGTCGATGACCATTGGCCGCCAGTTGGAAGAAGGACTGATTCTCCACACCAAGCAGACACCCGAGATGCGCCGGACCAACATCCTGCACATGCTGACCCGTGTCGGCCTGAAGGACCCGGCCGGTGCATTGACCGCCTATCCGCACGAATTTTCCGGCGGCATGCGCCAGCGCATCATGCTGGCTTCGGTCATGCTCCTGAAACCGGCCCTGCTGATTGCCGACGAGCCAACCACCGCGCTGGATGCCGTCGTGCAGCGCGATGTCATGGAACTGATGGTGGAACTGACCAAGGAGCAAGGGACCGCCGTCCTCCTGATCAGCCACGATCTGCCGATGGTTGCCCGCTACACCCATCGTTTTGTCGTGATGGAACGGGGTGTGGTGGTCGAGCAGGGGACGACGGAAGAAATTCTCTCAAGACCGAAGCATCCCTATACGCGCAAACTGCTGTCCTCCCTGCCGTTTCGCGGTGACGTGCGTGTCATCGACACGAGCGTCAGCCCGATCGTTTCAGCGCGCGACATCGTGGTTGATTATGCCGGACGCAAAAGCCTGTTCAAGAAAGGCATTGCCAAACGCGCCCTTCATGGCATCAGCATCGATATCCATCCGGGCGAGGTGGTGGCTTTGGTCGGCGGCTCGGGCTCGGGGAAAACCACGCTCGGCCGCACCATCGCCGGACTGGTCAAGGAAACCAGCGGCGAAATCCTGTTCCACGGCAAGCGCCGTGACAGCGACTGGTTCAACTACCGCATGAACTGCCAGATGGTTTTTCAGGATCCCTATTCGTCGCTCGACCCGCGCATGACCATCATGGCACTTGTCGAGGAAGCGTTGCGACTTATCCCCGACCTGACGGCGGCGGAAAAAAAGCAGCGTGCTGCCGATACACTCGAAGAGGTCGGCCTCGGCAAGGCTTTTGCCGACCGCTATCCGCACCAGCTTTCCGGCGGTCAGCGTCAGCGCGTTGCCATCGCCCGGGCGATCGCGCGCCGACCCAAATTCCTCATCGCCGACGAACCGGTATCGGCCTTGGACGTGACGGTGCGCGCGCAGGTTCTCGAGCTCTTTTCAAACCTGCAGAAGCGTTATGGCTTTTCCTGCCTCTTCATCAGCCACGATCTCGGCGTTGTCGAGCAGATCGCCGACCGGGTGATCGTCATGCAGGATGGCCGGATCATCGAGCAGGGAGACCGGAACGCAATCTTCGATACCCCGAGGGAAGCCTATACGCGCAAACTGCTTTCAGCCATTCCCGCACTGGATCTCAACGACAATGGCGGCGTCAAACTCAAATGGCGGCTGGACGCCTGAACCTATGGAAAAAGAGTGGAACATGAAAAAGATACTTCTCGCAGGCACAATCCTGATGACGGCCGGCGGCCTTGCTCAGGCCCGTGACATCAATGTCGCGCAAAGCTCGGATATTCGCAGCAACGTCCCCGGCGTCAACCGCGACGGCAACACCGACTCCGTCATATTTCATCTGGTCGAAGGGCTGGTGGGCTATACGGAGAACGGCGATGTGAAGCCGCTTCTCGCCCAATCCGTCAATGTGTCGGCGGACGGTCTGACCTATACATTCCCGTTGCGCGACAATGTAAAGTTCCACAATGGCGACCCGCTGACCGCTGCCGATGTCGTGTGGAACTGGAACCGCTATATGGCAGAGGACACCAAGTGGACCTGCCGCGCCGATTTCGACGGCAGCCGAACCGTCAAGGTCACCGGCATCGAGGCTGTCGACGCCCATACCGTCGCCGTGAAGATCGCATCGCCTTCGGCGGTGTTCCTCGGCCTGATGGCACGGCCGGAATGCGGCTACACCGGCATTATCAGCCCGAAGTCGGTGGCGGCCGACGGCAGTTTCGTCGCTCCCATCGGCACAGGGCCGTTCAAGTGGGGTGAATGGAAGCGCGGCGAGTATGTCCGTCTGGCAAAATTCGACCAATATGTATCGCCGCCGAACGACGGCAAGCCGGATGGCATGGTTGGTTCCAAGCGCCCCCTGGTGGACGGCGTAAAATTCACGGCGGTTCCCGATGCGTCCACGGTCCAGGCAGGCCTGCTGGCAAGCGCACTGGATGCGGGGGGAGTGCCCGCCGATCTCGTCCCGGAACTGAAGGACAACGGCGCGATCCAGCTGATCATGAAGCGGAACAACGGCAAGAATCTTCTCTACATCCAGACCCGCGATCCGGTGCTGAGCAAAGCAGGCGTTCGCCGCGCCATGGCCGCAGCCCTCGATCTCGACGATCTGGTCGGGGCTGTTTCCAACGGCACCGGCGCTGCCAATGCCTCCATGGTGTCGCTGGACTCGATCTACTATTCCGACGTGCAGAAGAAGCGGATTGCCACCGATCTTGAAAAGGCCAAGAAAGAGCTCGCCGAGTCCGGTTACAAGGGCGAAGTCATCAAGATCATTGCCAACAAGCGCGGCAATGTTCCAAGCTATCCCGTCGCCGTGGTTGCCCAGGCCATGATGCAGCAGGTTGGCCTCAACGTGCAGATCGAAGTGCTGGATTACGCCACCCAGGTCGACCGGCGTCGCAGCGGCAACTACCAGGTGATCTCGCAGTCGGTGACGCCGCGCCTCGATCCCGCTCTGATGTACAGTTTCTATGTCGGCAACAAGGACAAGAACGCCTCCCTCATGTGGGATAATCCCAAGGCGATCGAGCTGATGGATGCGGCCTACCGGGAAGCCGACCAAAGCAAGCGTCAGGCCATCTTCGACCAGTTTCACGAGCTCATGCTGCAGGATGTGCCGGGTATTTTTCTCTATGACCTGATGGATCTCTGGGGTGCGTCGAAGAAAGTGCATGGCACGCCCGTATGGCAGTCGAATGCACGGGTTTGGGAAGTATCGCTCGACGATTAATTTGAAGGTTTGTTTGCGGGCGTTTGTGCCCGGACATTGAACAACCAAAGGGAAGACATGATGACCACCAAGCAAACTGTTGCAGCCATTGCTGCAACTGTCGACCGGTTGCAGCCTGAATTTGCTGCAATGAGCGACGCCATCTGGGACTATGCGGAGTTGAGCTTTTCGGAACACCAGTCTGCGCAGACGCAGATTGCCATGCTGGAGAAGCACGGCTTTCGCATCGAGCGTGAGATCGCCGATATCGAAACCGCCTTTATCGGCGAGGCCGGTCATGGCAAGCCGGTCATCGCCTTTCTCGGTGAATTCGACGCCCTTGCCGGATTGAGCCAGAAGGCAGGTATTGCCGTCGAACAACCGGAGAAATCCGGGAGCACGGGGCATGGATGCGGGCACAATCTGCTCGGCACCGGTTCGATGCTGGCCGCCGTTGCCCTGGCGAAGCACCTGGCGGAGAACAAATTGCCGGGCACCATCCGCTATTACGGCTGCCCCGGCGAAGAGGGTGGCTCGGGAAAAACATTCATGGCCCGCGCCGGTGCCTTCGATGATGTGGACACTGCGCTGACGTGGCATCCCGCACCGTTCAACGGTGTGCGCTCCACCAACAATCTGGCGGTGCTGGAGATCTACTATCGTTTCAAGGGTGTGGCGGCGCACGCGTCCAATGGCGCCCATCTCGGCCGCAGCGCGCTCGATGCGCTGGAACTGATGAATGTCGGCGTCAATTTCCTGCGCGAGCACATGCCGCAGGATTGCCGTGTTCACTACGCCATCACGGACGCCGGCGGGAAAGCCGCCAACGTGGTTCAATCCCGCACGGAAGCGCTCTATCTCGTGCGCGCGCCGGAACTGCCCGTGGCGCTTGATCTGGCGGCGCGCGTTGACCGGATCGCCAAAGGCGCGGCGATGATGACGGATACCGAGGTCGAAATCGTGTTCGACCGGGCGGCAACAAACCTTCTGCCGAACATCACCCTCGAAAGTGCAATCCACGCCAATATGGTCGATCTTGGTCCGGTCCCGTTTGACGAAAGGGATGTTGCCTTCGCCCAGGAAATACAGAACACGCTGACACCGGAGGCCATCAAGAGCAGCGTCCGGCTCTATCAGATCAAAAAGGACGTGTTCCTCAACGGCAAGGTTGACGGTTCCAGCCCGCTGCATCTCGGGCTGCGCGACTTTGAAGGCGAATCGCATTTCCGCGCCGGTTCGACCGACGTCGGCGACGTCAGCTGGGTCACGCCGACCGCACAGTGCTGGGCACCCGCATGGGCCATCGGCACCGCCCCGCACACCTGGCAGGTGGTGGCCCAAGGCAAGAGTCCGGCAGCGCACAAGGCTTTTGCCCATGCGGCAAAGTCCCTGGCTTCGACCGGCCTTGATCTCATTCTCAATCCCGGTCTTCTGGCCCAGGCTAAGGCGGAGTGGCTGGAAAAAACCGAAGGACGCCCCTATCAATGCCCGATTCCGGCGCATATCGGGCCGAAGATCGACCGTCCCTAGAACCCCGGCCATCCATGGTCGTTTGGCGGGGACACTCCGTGGCCTCGTGTCACCGCCAATACATTGCTCTGGAAGTTATGCTACAATTGCCGTAGAGGTTCTGGCGCAACAGGACCATCACAGGCCCGTGTTGGAGGAAAGACACTACACCGCCGACCTCGGCATAAAAGATCGTGAACTTGAATGCCTGCAGCCGATATAGCCGCCGAAGCGCCCGCAACCATCGCGACACTCCTGAGCTTTGGTCTCGTTGGTTTTGGGTCTCTGGCATTGCTTGAGAAGTTCATCCCGGTCATCCCCTCCTATGTCCTCTTCATGCTTCTGGGAATGACGGTGCCCGATGGCAACGGCCTGGGTCTGGCGATTCTCGTCACGACAATCGGCTCCGCTGCCGGGGCATTGGGCTGGTTCTCGCTGGGATGGCTGCTCGGACCGGAGCGAGCAAAGGCTATCGTGGCACGTTATGGCCGATATGTTTTCCTCAAACCGGCCTTCTATGAGCGGTTGACGAATTCGTATCGCAGCAATCATTTCTGGGTAACCCTGACCGGACAGGTCATTCCCACCGTCCGCATTTACCTCGCGCTGCCGGCTGGCGTTCTGCGGCTGGATCCGCGCGCTTTCACCCTGGCAACAGCAGTCGGCACCTTCCTGTGGAACACGCCGTTTCTTTGCCTTGGCTATGCGCTGCGCGGAACCCCCTACGACCCCATTCATGTCGGCTTCTGGGCATCCGTCGTCTTGTTCATTGCCGAGGGCTCGATCATCCTGTTTTTCAGCCTTCGCCGAAAGCGCCGCACCAGCCAAAGTTAGGATCTGGTCCCGATGCGCTCCGGCACAGGCTCGGTACAGACAACGACATGAGGGCAACATCGTACCATGCGTGACCCTGCACACGCTTCCACCGTTGAAAACGTGGTCACCGCCATTACCGCGCGCGTCCGCTCAGGCAATCTGGCGCCAGGTCAGCGCCTGACGGAAGGCGAATTCACCCAACGCCTCCGCGTATCGAGGTCGACGGTCCGGGAAGCCTTTCAGCGCCTGGCTTCCGACGGACTCCTGGCCTTTGAGCCCAATCGCGGGGTGACGGTCAGACAATTGTCGCGCAAGGGCGTGGATCAACTGTTTCAGGTTCGCGGGGCGCTCGAGGTCCTGGCGGTTCGTCTGGCCGCTCCGGTCATCCTGGCAGAGCCGGCAAAACTCCAGACCTTGCAGATGCAGCTGGACGATGCGGTTTTCGGCGGCGATATGCAGCGATTCTCGGATCTGAACCAAGAATTCCACGGCTTGTTCGTGACACGCGCCGGCAATGCGCTTCTGGCGGAAACCCTGCGTCGCCTCAACAACTCCATCTACTGGCTGCAGTTCCGCATGCTGGTTCACCGCCAGGAGGTGTTGAACTCCAATGCCCAGCATCAGGCATTGGTGAGCGCCATTCTTGACGGACAGGTGCAGCGCGCCGAGGCCATCATGCTCGACCATATCGAAGCGTCGCGCGCACTCATACAGTCGCTGACCGACGACCATTTCACCGCCGATTAGGAATAAGGCCAGCCTTGTACACGAAGAGGGATTGCTTCGCGAGAATTGTCTGACAATATAAGCGGACAATATGTGAGGATTTTTACCATGAGCCAAGCCAAGCCCACGGCCTACCAACCCATCCCCCTGCCGGACTATCAGGAATTGCCCGTCGACCTCATGCGCCGCAATGCGCTTGATTTCTACGAGGAAATTCGCCGTCGTCATACCGTGCGGGATTTCGATACAAGGCCAGTGCCTCGGGATATCATCGAAAGCTGCCTGCTTGCGGCGGGAACGGCACCCAATGGTGCCAATCATCAGCCATGGCATTTTGCCGTCATCGGCAATCCCGACATCAAGCGGCAGATTCGCGTTGCTGCGGAAGAAGAGGAACAGGCCTTCTATGCCGGCCGTGCCGGTGAAGAATGGCTCGAAGCCCTGGCACCGCTGGGAACCGACAGCAGCAAACCCTTTCTCGAAGACGCTCCCTGGCTCATCTGCATATTCGGCGAGCGAAAGAGTCGTTCCGCCGACGGGGTATTGCGCAAAAATTATTACGTGCCGGAATCGGTCAACATCGCAACCGGCTTTCTCATCGCAGCACTGCACAAGGCCGGGTTGGCCATGCTGACCCACACACCCAACCCCATGGGATTCCTGAACGAGATTTGCGGGCGTCCCGCACAGGACAAGCCCTATATCATGCTGGTTGTCGGCTATCCCCGTCCGGGCGCGACCATTCCGGCGCATGCGACCGAAAAACGGCGGCTGGAGGATATCGCAACTTTTCTATGATCCCATTCAGATCGGGCTAGGACGCCTTCTGCTGGCGATGCCATTTTGACTGCAGAATGAACCAGAGATCCGGCATGATACCGAGCGAACGCTCGATGCGCACGGCGATGTCGAGCGTGATGGGGTGCTGGCCGGCGATGATCGCGTCGATGGTTTCCACGGGAATGTCGGCGGCCCGGGCGAATCTCTCGCGTGAAAGCCCATGCGATCCGATACAGGCCGCCAGATGCTCGCCGGGATGGACGGCCCAGTGCGGATTCCATTGATCAGTTGTGGCGCGCATTTTCGTCACCGATTCCGTTTCGCTTCGGTGAAGGATTCCTACCAGCGCCTCATGTCAGACCGATGTAAAAAACATGGCTTCAAAGTGGCAAGTTGTGAACAAAAGTTTCAGCCGCAACACGTCTGATTCCAAGGGGTTAACCGGTACAAGCATGCCCACAATTTGAGCAGAAACATAAATGCTCAAAATAACATCTTGACGCCATCGGAAAAATACCGTCGACTGAACCAATATTACAATTGGTCCGGACCAATACCGCATGGCAAGCAACCAGTCCCAGGAAAACTCGAACTACGCGCTTGACCGGCTGCGCCGGCTTCTCGCATCCGACGAATTCGGAAAAGACGGCAAATTGCCAACCGAACGCGCACTGTCGGAATCACTCGGCGTCAGCCGCCGCTCGGTCCGGCGGGCACTGGAGGTGCTGGAAGCTGAAGGCCGGATATGGCGCAGGCAGGGTCAGGGCACATTTGCCGGACGCGAACCTGATAGCTGGGGCGAGCATGTCGATACCATCATCGCCGGCACGAACTTCATGGAAATCATGGAGGTCCGCTTGAGGATAGAACCGCAGCTGGCACAGCTCGCGGCCATGCGGGCCAAGAAAACAGACATCGACCGCATGCGTGAACTGGCGCTGAAATCGCGCGAAAGCCAGGATGCCGACTCGCATGAGCTGTGGGATGGATCACTGCATCGGCAAATTGCCCAGAGTGCCGGCAACCAGTTTTTCCTGACCATCTTCGATGTGGTCAACCGGGTGCGCCAGGATGAAGCCTGGCAGATCATCCGTGAGCGCGCGCGTAGCGGCAACAACGCCGCGGTGACATCCTATGACCACCACTCAGCCATCATCGATGCCATCGAATCCCGCGACCCGCTGAGGGCGGGCGAAGCCATGCGCCAGCACTTGCTGATGCTGCAGGAATGGCTGATCCGCCTGACATCGCTGGACGGATTCGAAACCAAACAGCCCGGATAAGTGCCGCAAGCACAGACCACCATCGCGATAAGGACCGGAAGATAACCGGCCATCAACACGGAACAAACAAGCGGATTTGACCGCTCTGATGAAAAGAGGAGAACTTCAATGCAAAAGACCAGACTTCTTGCAGGCCTGCTAGCCGGTATTCTCATTGCCGTGCCTGCGGGCGCCAGCGAATTGCGTATCGGCCTTCAGGACGATGCCGATGTCCTCGACCCGGCACAGTCGCGCACCTTCGTCGGCCGCATCGTCTATACGGCCCTGTGCGACAAGCTGGTCGATGTCAGCCCGACACTTGAGATCGTACCGCAGCTGGCGACGGACTGGAAATGGTCCGATGACGGTTCCGAATTGACCATGAACCTGCGCAAGGACGTGGTTTTCCACGACGAGACGCCGTTCAATGCCGCGGCCGTCGTCGCCAATATCCAGCGCTCGCAGACATTGCCGGAATCCCGCCGCAAGAGCGAATTGTCTTCCGTGAAGAGTGTTGAGGCAACGGGCGACTATCAGGTCAAATTCACCCTCAAAAGCCCTGATGCATCCCTGCTTGCCCAGCTGTCGGATCGCAGCGGCATGATGGTTTCGCCAAAGGCGGCAGCGGAACTGGGGGCAAACCTCGGCAGCAAGCCGGTCTGTTCAGGTCCCTTCAAGTTCGTCGAGCGCGTGCAGCAGGATCGCATCGTGCTCGAAAAATTCCCGCACTACTGGAATGCGGCCAACGTCTTCATCGACAAGGTGACGTTCCTGCCGATCCCGGACTCGACCGTGCGTCTTGCCAACCTGCAGTCCGGCGATCTCGACATGCTGGAACGGCTCGCCGCCACGGACGCTGCGGCGGTGAAAGCGGATTCGAAGCTCACCTATGCCGATGCGATCGGTGTCGGATATCTGGCCATGATCGCCAATGTGGGCAATGGGCCGCTCGCCGACAATCCGTTCGGCAAGGACAAGCGGCTGCGGCAGGCCTTCTCGCTCGCCATTGACCGCGAAGCTGTCAATCAGGTTGTTTATGAAGGCACGTCGGTTGCCGGCAACCAGCCCTTCCCGCCCAACAGTCCCTGGTATGACAAGGACATTCCGGTACCGGCCCGGGATGTTGAAAAGGCCAAGGCCCTGATGAAAGAGGCTGGGTTTGCAACGCTCGACATAGAATTTGCAACCCCGAACAATCCGGTGACCATGCAGAGAATGCAGGTCATCCAATCGATGGTTGCGGAGGCCGGGTTTAACGTCAAACTGAAGGCAACGGAGTTCGCAACGCTCCAGTCAGAACTACCAGCCGGAAAATTCCAGTTTGGCCATGCCGACTGGTCCGGACGTGTTGATCCCGATGGCAATCTGCGTGAGTTTGTCACCTGCAAGGGTGCCATCAATGATGCCAAGTACTGCAATCCTGAAGTGGACACCCTTCTCAACGCGGCCCGCAGTTCCACGGATAACGCCGCGCGCAAGCAGAAATACGATGCGGCGGCGCGGATTCTCAATGACGATCTGCCCATCATCTATCTTGGTCATCAGGCATGGATCTGGGCCCTCAAGAAGAACGTCACAGGCTTTGTCCCCTCCCCTGACGGCATGATCCGCCTGCAGGGCGTCAAGAAGAGCTAACGAAACGGCTTGAAGCGAAGCTGCAATGTTCTGCAGCTTCGCCGCCAGGCGATGCGTCAGGATTTTCAGCCCATGTATACCTACATCGGAAAGCGGCTTCTGCTGGCCATACCGACACTGATCATCATATCGATCTTTGCATTTTCGCTGCAAAAGCTGCTGCCGGGTGATCCAATTCTCGCAATGGCGGGAGAAGAGCGCGATCCGCAGGTGCTTGAACTCCTGCGGGATAAGTACCGCCTGAACGACCCTGTCATCGTCCAGTATTTCTATTGGGTCGGCTCCGCCCTCAGGGGCGATTTCGGCATATCCCTGCGGACCAACCAGCCTGTCCTTTCCCTGATTGCCGAAAAGCTGCCGGTGACCATCCAACTGGCCGTCATGGCCATGACGTTCGCCTTGGCCATCGGCGTGCCCATCGGAATAATAGCGGCGGTCAGGAAGAATACTGCCGTCGACTACATCGCCAATGTCGTCGCGCTCTCCGGCCTGTCCGTACCCAATTTCTGGATGGGCATCATGCTCATCCTGCTCGTGTCGGTGAAACTGGGCTGGCTTCCCGCATCGGGCTACGAGCCGTTCTTCAAGGACCCGCTGCGGTCGCTGCAGACAATGATCATGCCGGCCTTCGTTCTCGGGCTGGCACTGGCAGCAACTCTCATGCGCCACACCCGGTCGTCCATGCTGACGGTCCTGAGTGCCGATTACATCCGCACGGCCCGGGCCAAGGGCGTTTCCGAACGATCTGTCATTCTCCGACACACGTTCCGCAATGCGCTTCTTCCCATCATCACCATGACCGCGCTTCTCTTTGGTGAGCTGTTGGCGGGCGCCGTGCTGACGGAACAGATCTTTACCATTCCCGGTTTCGGCAAACTGATCGTCGATGCGGTTTTCAACCGGGATTACGCGGTTGTCCAGGGCGTTGTCCTTTGTACCGGAGCAGGCTTCATCCTGATGAATCTCGTCGCCGACGTGCTTTCCATCCTGCTCAACCCGAGAATGAGGGCCACGCTATGACGATGCAGCAGGCAATACCGGCAGCGCCCCAGCAAAGCCGTTCAGGCAACCGTGCATGGAAGAAACTGAAGGCGAACAGGAGCGCCCTCGCCGGGCTTCTGATTATCAGCGTCTTCCTGGTCCTCGCCGTCACGGCGCCGCTTTTACCCATAGCGGATCCCGTCGCCACCAGCTGGTCGGCCATCCGCAAGGCTCCCTCCGCCGCACACTGGCTGGGAACCGACGATATCGGTCGGGACATTCTTTCGCGCATGATCTGGGGCGCCCGCGCCTCGCTGATGGCCGGCGTATTCTCGGTGGGCATCGCCGTTGCCGTCGGCGTGCCGCTCGGACTGATATCCGGTTACTTCGGCGGCTGGATCGACATCATCATTTCGCGCATCACCGAGGCATTCCTTGCCATGCCGTTCCTCATCACGGCCATTGCGCTGGCCGCCTTTCTCGGGCCAAGCCTTGGCAATGCGATGATCGCCATCGGGTTTTCCGCCATGCCGCTTTTCGTCCGGCTGACCCGCGGACAGGTGCTGACCGTGAAAACCGAAGACTATGTGGAAGGAGCGCGCTCCGTCGGGCTCGGGCACTACCGGATCATCACCCGCTACATCCTGCCAAACGTGTTCTCGCCGCTGCTTGTACAGGCGAGCCTGACCATCGCGACCGCCATCATTGCCGAGGCCAGCCTGTCCTTCCTCGGGCTTGGGCAGCAGCCCCCCGCGCCCAGCTGGGGTTCGATGCTCAATGTCGCCAAGAACTTCCTCTCCCAGGCACCCTGGATGGCCATGTGGCCGGGTGCCGCCATCTTTCTCGTTGTTATCGGTTTCAATCTTCTTGGCGACGGCCTGCGCGACGCCCTCGATCCGCGCGAAGCATAATATCTGAAAGGACAATGCAATGACCCGTTTCACCACCCGGCCCGAGATTCTTGGAACCTTTGGCGTTGTGACATCGACCCACTGGATCGCCACCGCCGTTGGCATGAGCATTCTGGAAAAGGGCGGCAATGCGTTTGATGCGGCCGTGGCGACAGGCATGGTTCTGCAGGTGGTGGAGCCGCATCTGAACGGCGCAGGCGGGGACATGCCGGCAGTCTTCTACTCAAAGAAGAAGAACAAGGTCGAAGTCATCTGCGCACAGGGACCGGCGCCGGCAGGCGCGACAATAGACCATTACAAGCGTGAGGGTCTGGACCTTATCCCCGGCGACGGCCTGCTGGCCACCGTCATACCCGGCGCATTCGATGGCTGGATGCTGATGCTGCGCGACTACGGCACGATGTCGGTACGGGACGTGCTGGAACCGGCGATCTACTACGCCGAGAACGGTCATCCGGTTCTGCCGCGTGTCGCCGCGACCATCAGCGGTTTGGGCGAATTCTTCCGCAAGGAATGGCCGACATCCTTTACCACATGGCTGCCGGGCGGCACGGCACCGGCGCCGCATGCCAATTTCAGGAACCCCGTTCTTGCAGCAACCTGGAAACGCATCATTGCCGAAGCCGAAAGCAGGAAGGAACGCGAAAGCCAGATCGAGGCAGCGCGTGATGCGTTTTATCGCGGCTTCGTTGCCGAGCATATTGCAGACTATCTGCACAGCGCCGAAGTCATGGATGCCAGTGGCAGTCGCCACAGGGGAGTCCTGACCGCCGACGATATGGCGAACTGGCGCGCAACGATCGAAGCACCGCAAACCTACGATTATCACGGCTGGACCGTTGCCAAGACAGGCCCGTGGGGCCAGGGACCCGCCCTGCTGCAATCGCTTGCGCTGCTGAAAGGCTTTGACATTGCGGCCATGGACCCAAATGGCGCGGAGTTCGTGCACACGGTGGTGGAGGCGATGAAACTCGCCTATGCGGACCGGGAAGTCTATTACGGCGATCCAAAGCATGCCGATGTGCCGATAGACCATCTCCTGTCTGACGCCTACACGGATGAGCGCCGCAAGCTGATCACGGGAGAAGCCTCCCGCACGCTTCAACCCGGCAGGATACCCGGCTTTGACGCGCAGTATGACCTGACCATGCACATGTTGAAAGGCATGGGCGGCGGCGTTGTCTATGAGCCGACCATGGCGCACCTGTCGGAAAAGCGTGGGGATACGGTCCATATCGACGTGATTGACCGCGAGGGCAATCTGGTCTCCGTCACCCCGTCCGGCGGCTGGCTGCAATCCTCGCCCATCATTCCCGGTCTCGGCTTCTGTCTCAACTCGCGCGCGCAGATGTTCTGGCTGCGGGAGGGCCTGCCGACATCGCTTGCTCCCGGCAAGCGGCCCCGCACGACGCTTACCCCCACCATCGCCCTTTTCGAAGGACGGCCGGCCATGGCCTTCGGCACCCCCGGCGGCGACCAGCAGGACCAATGGCAGCTGCCATTCTTCCTGCGCCATATCCATCACGGCCTCAACCTGCAGGAAGCAATCGACCAACCGCTGTTCCACACGGCGCATTTCCCAAGCTCCTTCTATCCGCGCACGAGCGAGCTTGGAAACATCACCATCGAGACCAGTATCGGAGCCGATGCGTTGAACGCACTCAAGCAGAAGGGCCACCTGATCACCCCCGCAGACCCGTGGACCGTGGGCCGCCTGACCGCGGCGAAACGCGAAGCGGACGGGCTGTTGCGTGCCGCTGCCACCCCGCGCCTGATGCAGGCCTATGCGGCAGGACGCTGACAGGATGACGGTGAACCCTGTGACGGCTCCTTCAACCAACCACTCTTCCGGAGAGACAGCCAAACCGGTGCTGTCTGTCGAAGGGCTCACCACATCCTTCCTTGTCGACGGCAGCTGGAAAAGCGTGGTGCGCGATGTGTCCTTCGAGGTCATGCCCGGCGAGACCGTCGCCATTGTCGGTGAATCCGGTTCCGGGAAAAGCGTTACATCGCTCTCCGTCATGCGTCTGCTGGCAAAGGCAACCAGCCGCATCGAGGGCAATGTCGTTCTCAACGGCAAGAACCTTCTTTCACGCTCCGACCGGCAGATGCGCGATATCCGCGGTAACGATGTTGCGATGATCTTTCAGGAGCCGATGACCAGCCTCAATCCGATTTTCACCATCGGGCGGCAGATCTCGGAAGCCTTGACCTGTCACCGCGCGATGACACCGGCCGAGGCGCGGGCCGAAACCATACGCCTGTTGGAAAAGGTCCGCATTCCCAATGCTGCGGCGCGCTTCGACGAATATCCGCACCAGTTCTCCGGCGGGATGCGCCAGCGGGTCATGATTGCCATGGCGCTTGCAAGCCGCCCCAAGCTCCTCATTGCCGACGAACCGACAACGGCCCTCGATGTGACGATTCAAGGACAGATCCTCGATCTGATCAAGGTCCTGCAGGAAGAGGAAGGCATGGCGGTCCTCTTCATCACCCATGACATGGGTGTGGTCGCCGAAATCTCCGATCGCACCATTGTGATGTATCGCGGCGAAGCGGTCGAGAGCGGCCTCACCGCCGATATCTTCCATCGCGGCAAGCATCCCTATACGCGGGCGCTGCTTTCAGCCGTGCCTCGCCTCGGTTCAATGAAAGGACAGCACTGGCCACTGCGTTTCCCCATTGTCGACATTCAAACCGGCGAGACGACCGTTCCAGCCCCGGTGGCCGATACGGTCGACAAGCGCAAAACGCCGATCCTTGAAGTCAGGAACCTGACCACACGTTTCGATATCCGTTCAGGCATGTTCTCGCGCAAGACTGGCGCGATTCACGCGGTCGAGAACGTGTCATTTGACCTGTTCCAGGGCGAGACACTGTCCCTTGTCGGTGAATCCGGTTGCGGGAAGTCGACCACCGGCCGGTCCATCACCCGTCTCGTGCAGCCCAACAGCGGTGAGGTGATCCTCGACGGCACCAATGTCCTCAGCCTTGACCAGATCGCCCTGCGCACCATGCGCAAGAGCATCCAGATGATCTTTCAGGATCCCTTCGCCAGCCTCAACCCGCGCATGAGCGTCGGTGCGACCATCGCAGAGCCGTTCATCGTCCATCGGCTGGGAACCCAGAAACAGGCCCGCGAGAAAGCCGTGGATCTGCTTGAGCGCGTTGGCCTGTCCGCGGACATGTTCTCCCGCTATCCGCACGAGTTTTCCGGCGGGCAGCGCCAGCGCATCGCCATTGCCCGGGCACTTTCGCTCGACCCCAAAGTCATCGTTGCGGACGAGTCCGTTTCCGCGCTCGACGTGTCGATCAAGGCGCAGGTGGTCAATCTGCTCCTCGACCTGCAGCAGGATTTCAACCTGTCATTCCTGTTTATTTCGCATGACATGGCGGTCGTCGAACGGGTGAGCCATCGCGTGGCCGTCATGTATCTCGGCGAGATTGTCGAGATCGGACCGCGTGCGGCGGTTTTCGATAATCCCCAACACGCCTATACGAAGACATTGATGAATGCCGTCCCCGTGCCTGATCCGGCGCGGCGGGCCATCAAACGCAACACCGTAATCAGTGAGTTGAAAAGTCCGGTGCGCCCGGTTGGCTATAAAGTACCGCAGCGTGACTATGTGGAAGTGACGAAAGGCCATTTTGTTCAGCGGTGAGCGGATGTCTTGTCTCGTTGCCCCTGGTCGCCATGCTATACTGACGCCAAAATCAGTACAACGACCCAAACTGGCTCATCTGCCCTTCAAAAAACCCTCGCAGGGACTCGATTTCGGTATTGAGCCAACCTTGTCGAAAAACTGTTTGAAGACGCGTCAAACCATGAGAATATGGGTCAAAGCGAGAGCTGTCATACTCCGGAATGCGCATGATACTATAGATGCGATTTGAACGAATATCATTGTATTTATTGAATAATATTATCAAAAGCGCAGGCAAAACGGATTTAATTTCTGCATGATGGACTAGCACGGCGCTCCCGGCCGTCTACCCAGCAGGAATTATAGCAGATCCGGACTGTACGTGGATAAGTTATTTGCCTTTTCCACCCCCTCCCCTTCCATGGATGGCATGCCCCAGCGTCCATCATGAGGGCTTCCCGGCGCTCCCATTTGCGGGATGGGAGTACCGCCCAATCCCCACGTCTGGCATTGCAAGTTGCAGGACGGTTGCTAGGATCGCGGCCATGACCGCAGCACCCAGACCCATCTTGATTGGCTACGCCCGCGTCTCGACGGAAGAACAGGCCAATAATGCCCAGCTTTTGGAATTGAGGGCCGCGGGCTGCGGCACCATCTTCGAAGAGCATGGCTCGGGTGCATCGCGCGCCCGTCCCGTCCTGGCCCGCCTCCTGCGGGAGATCAACCGCGGTGACGTGCTGGTCGTGGTACGCCTCGACCGGCTGGCTCGGTCCGTCAGTCATCTCCTGACTGTCATCGAACAGCTGGAGGAAAAGGGTGCGCATTTCCGGTCACTGCACGACCCCATCGACACCTCGACGCCGCAAGGTATGTTTTCCCTGCAGGTTCTCGGCGCCGTGGCACAGCTGGAACGTGCCCTGATTTCCGAACGTACCAAGGCGGGGATCAATGCCGCCCGTGCGCGGGGCAGGCTTCCCGGCAATCCCGGCCTGCGTGAGAAGCAGCCCGAGGCATTGGCAAAGCTCGCCCAGGCCCGCAGGCGTGGTCATCTGGCGGACCTGACCGCTGGGATGTCATCCTGGCTGCCCATCGTGCGGCGTATGCGTCCCGAACACCCCTGGGACGAGGTGGCTCGCAGCCTGCGCCAACAGACCGGACAAATCTGGAATGCCGACCGCTTGCGCCGCTCGGTACGATTGCTGGTCAATGAAGGGCTTGCGGATGCACGCCTGATAGCCCCCTCCCCTCGCCGCACGCCGGAGGATCGGCTCATGATGCTGGTGACCGGCATTGCCAATGCCAACCCGGATTTGACCTTGCGCGACATCGCCGGTCAGCTTGAAGCCATGCACGAGCGGACGCCGCGCGGCGCAGCCCGCTGGGCCGCATCATCGGTCAAGAACCTCATGGACAGAGCACGCAAGCTCGGGCTCATCCGCGTCTGAACCCCACGCGCACAGACATGCCCATGAAAGCAATCAGGCCGGAGACGATAGGTCTCGGCCTGATACCCAACTCTGCAATGATTCCTAGAGGACTTCCCTACCCCACGACAACAGTGGCTTTGCCAGGCACGCGACTATAGAGATCGATAATATCCTGGTTGATGAGACGCACGCAGCCGGATGACATGGACTTTCCGATCGACCACCATTCCGGCGAGCCATGGATGCGATAGCCTGTATCGACACCATCCTTGTAGATGTAGAGCGCGCGCGCACCCAACGGATTCTGCGGTCCGGGTTCCATGCCGTTTTCGAATTTCACCAGTTCAGGCTTGCGCTGGATCATCTCGCGCGGCGGCGTCCAGCGCGGCCATTCCTTCTTGTACTGGATGTTGGCGCGACCGCTCCACAGGAACCCGGCCTTGCCGATGCCAACGCCGTAGCGGATGGCGTCACCGCCCGGCTGCACCAGATAGAGGAAACGCTCCTGCAAGCGCACGACGATTGTCCCAGGCTGCTCGCCTGTCGGATCGACGACGATCTGCCGCCGGAACTCGGCCGGAACCTTCTGATAGGGAATCGCCGGGAGCGAATATGGCCCCTCCTGCACCGCGGCGTACATAACGTCGGGAACCGTGATGGATTTATCCACGCTGATCTGCGGCCGAATACTGCCGGTCGACATGGTGTCAACGCTCATGTCGGGAAGCTCGAATGTCTGCGAGCATCCGGATACGCCGAGAACTGCGAGGGAGCCTGCGCCCAGCAAGAGATGGCGCCGGGAGATGGCGGGAGTGTGCAGACTATGGTTGACTGCCTGATTACGCTTGGACAACTCGGTACTCGCTTACAACTGTGGCAATTGCGTAAAACTCTATGGAAGTGTGGTTTACAAAGAGTGAATCGCCCACGATGTATTTTAACCATAAGGCACGCGCGCAAGGATTCAACGGGTTGACAGCTGTCAACTGATTCCAGATTCACCGCGCAACTGGCATGGTCGGCGCTTACACAGCCATGTGCTGCCCAATCCTAGCGTCCGAATCGGGAGGCAGTTGACAGCTGTCAACGCCAAAAAGAAAGCGCGGCATCGCTGCCGCGCTTTATCCAACTGCAGATGTCCTCAGGCTGCAGCGGGCACGGCAGCCGGATCAATCACGTCAATCGTCGTCGTGCTGTCATAACGGTCCTGATCGAGAATTCCCTGTCGCTTGGCGACGATCGTTGGAATCAGCGCCTGTCCCGCAACATTCACCGCCGTGCGGCCCATATCCAAAATCGGATCGACCGCCAGCAAAAGCCCGACACCCTGCAAGGGCAAACCCAGCGTGGAGAGCGTCAATGTCAGCATGACAATCGCGCCGGTCAGCCCTGCGGTCGCCGCGGAACCGATGACCGATACAAAGGCGATCAGAAGATATTCCTGAACACCCAGCGGTATGTTGTAGAACTGCGCGACGAAGATTGCGGCGATGGCAGGATAGATGGCAGCACAGCCATCCATTTTCGTCGCCGCTCCCAGCGGTACGGCAAAGGCCGCATATTCCCGCGGCACCCCGAGATTGCTTTCCGTCACGGCTTCGGTGACCGGCAGGGTTCCAATCGATGAGCGGGAGACAAAACCAAGCTGGATCGCCGGCCAGGCTCCCGCGAAAAACCGGGCCGGATTGAGACCATTGGCCAGAAGCACGATCGGATAGACCACAAAGAGCACCAGTCCAAGACCGATGTAGACCGCAGCGGAAAACCAGCCCAATTGTGCCAGCGTTTCCCAGCCATACTGCGCCACCGCCGTGCCGAGAAGCCCGATCGTTCCGATTGGCGTCAAGCGGATCACCCACCAGAGAATCTTCCGCACCACAGCCAGCAGCGCGCGATTGAAATCAAGAAACGGCTCCGCCACCGATCCGACGCGCAGCGCCGCGACCCCAACCACAATGGAGATGATGACGATCTGCAGCACGTTGAAAGACAGATACGTGCTCGCCGAACCGCCGGTCACTTTGGTCGATGCCTGCAGGCCGAGCATGTTGGAAGGAACGAGCCCTTTCAGGAAATCGAGCCACGAACCGGTTGACGACGGAGCGGAGGCGGCAGAGGCAAGAACGCTGGAATTGATTCCGGGCTGGATAACAAGTCCAAGCGCAACGCCGATCACCACCGACACCAGCGCCGTAATGGCGAACCACAGCAGCGTTTGCCAGACAAGAGCGGCTGCATTGTTGAGCGCGCGCAGGTTGCTGATGCTTGCCACGATCGCGGTGAAAATCAGCGCCGGAACCAGTGCCCGCAGGAGTTGCACGAAGATTGATCCGACGGTCTGCAGCGTTACGCTGAGCCAATTCGGATTGCCTGTCGCATCGGGGCCAAGATTACGGGCGACGAGGCCGAGCAGGAGCCCGATGATCATCGCGGCAATAACCTGAAAACCAAATGAACGGTAAAAGGGCTTTGGACCGGCCGGTATGGGACCAGAAGATGGCTTGCTCATTTCAACTATCTCACTAAGGGAACACAAGGAATCGGGTCGCCTCGGCGACTCCTGCAAAGGGCGCCAACCTATCATCAATCAATGCCCCCACAGAACAATCGGTTCCTGAATTCAGGTGCTCTCCAACTGTTTCTTTCCAGAAACAGCGCGATTCATGGCAAATAATTCCCTTGCACTAAAGTCGCATTTACGCGGCAGCGATCCCTAGCTAACAATACAACCTCAAATTACGTACGAAATATATTCTATTTAAAATTGTATTTTGTCTGGCGCATCGATTTCAATCACCATCCGTTTTTCAAGGATTGAAGCAATGTTCGATACAATGCGGAATGACAATCCTGCTCGCGACCGCCTGTCCCATCACCCGGCACAAATGCCCGCCACGGGAACACCGGTTGCCGAGAGACCCGCAATATTTCCTCGTTTACCCCTGGACGAGACCTACCGCCTCAATGAGACACAGGTCCTGAAAGGTTCGACCTCCCATCCGATGGAAATCGTTTCGGACGGAAAGGCAGACCACCTCCTTTATGTCTTTGTGCTCAGCGGTGTCATCGAATGCGGCAACACCAGATCGCGCCTCGCGTCGCTCATCCCGGGCGGCTGCACCGGAGCCATCATCAACGACCCTGCCACTTCGCTCAAACTGACCAAGGGGTGTCGCTGGCTCGCATTCCAGATTCCACTCTCCCTGTTGCGCAATCAGTTTGGCCTGTGGTCAGGACAATTTTGCTTTCATGAGCCCCGGTTTGCGGCTGTCGCCGATTTCCGCAGGCACGCCGTGTCCAGCCTGTACCGCACGATCAATCTTCTGCTTTTCAGGAAAGGGGAGGGGGAGACGCCGCCGCTGGTCATGAGTTATGAGCAATTGCTGATCGCGCAGCTCTACGCGTCAGCGCCGCACAATCTTTGCCATGGCGATCGTTCCACACGGCAACCATGCCCAAGACAGCTTCGCCGTGCCGAGGAATTCATCCGCAACAATCTCTACGCTCCGGTCACGGTCGATCATATAGCAGGTGCTGCAGGGTGCAGTACGCGAACACTGCAGCGAATATTCCGGCATTTCCGTGACGCAACGCCAATCCAAACTCTGTCGCATTACCGCATCGCAGAGGCACATGACCTGATCAAGATGGGCAAGGCGAGAACCGTCACTGATGTCGCAAGCAGTCTGCAGTTTTCAAACCCGGCGCGCTTCGCCGCCACCTATCGCGAAATTTACGGACAGAAGCCGTCCATCGACCTCCGCGCTCATCTCCGCGCCGCAGCGGAAAGAGCCACGCCCGTTTGATTTTCATCACCAATCCATTTTCAGAAGGAAACAGAAGCATGGCCAAAACATCCGTCAAAGACCCGCCCGCCGGACTGGAGAAGCGGGCCGATGGCCACTATCTCATCACTGGCAGGGAGGTCACCCTGGACAGCAAATCGGTCGACCTCAGCGCCCTCAACATTGCAAGAATTGACCTCGTCGACGGCGCCCATCTGACGGTCAACCCGGCGGGACTGGATGTGAAAGCGCTCGGGCACATCACCTATGGAGTAGGAAAAGACTGCACACTCACCCTCAGTGCTCCGCCTGCCGCCGTCAACATTGCAAATTCGACGACCATCGATTTTGGCTATTCAGACGGCACTGGCACATTCGAATACCAGCCCGGGAATCTCGGTATCAACGTGGCCAGCCCCATCGAGATCATCAATCTTCACGGAGGCGACAAGATCAAAGTGGATGGAGCAACCTCCGCCGAACTGAAGGATGACACACTTCTCTTCAAGACTGGAAAGACCACCGAGCCTGCGCCTGCTGAAAAACCTGGTTTTTTGACTGGTCTTCTAAACCCCATTGCAACGACACTCAAAGGCGCCACCAACACAGTCAAAGATGTGCTCGGTACAGGCGCAAAGTTTACTATCAATCCCGCTGCCACGTTCGACTTTGCTCAAGCGGACAACAGCGGTCAGATCACCATCAAGACGCCCTGCTTCGTCATGGGAACGCTGATCTCCACACCGGCAGGGGAGATCGCCGTCGAGAGGCTCAAGATCGGCAATCTGGTCTATACGATGAACGGTGAAGCCGTACCCATCATCTGGATCGGAAGCCGCAGGATCGATCCCAGAACCATCGACAAGCTGCGCGATCATGCACCTATCCGCATCCGTCCGGGCGCGCTCGATCGCGGCGCACCGAACCGCGACCTCTATGTGTCGCCGGATCATTGCCTGTTTCTGAATGGGTCGCTTATCCCGGCAAAGCTCCTCATCAACGGCACTTCCATCACGCAAGACGCAACGTTCGAACCATTCATTTATTACCATATTGAATTGGAGCAGCATGGCGTGCTGATCGCGGAAGGTGCCTATGCGGAAAGCTACCTCGATCTTGGCAACCGGGTCAGGTTCCTGGAACCCGGAACCCTCATGTTCACATCACCGGAACGCGCGGTAAATTCGTCTCCCTGCCATCCTCCGGTCTATTGCGGCCCGATCCTCGACGGGATCAGAGAAGAACTCGACCAGCGCGCGCAAGCATTGGGCTACTGCTTCGGCAAGAAACAGGAATCTGCCGAAAATATATCCAATATATTTCCTTTTTACAAACGAATACAATAGCATAGCAGAAATCCTCCCGCTCGGCGGGCAGCCGACCGGCCAATCCGGCGAACCGCTAGCGATAGGCAGCGGTGCGATCGAGGAAATCGTGGAAATGGGCGATCACTGTATTCCGATCGATAAACACAACGGCATAGGCCGGCGGCTCGAGCGTCGTCATGATCCTGTCGGGTGAAAAATCCAGTGCCGTCTGGTGGTTGGTGCCGCGTATGACGCTCACGGGAATGCCGCGCCAGCTGCCCGCCACCGGCCTGTGCGCATGGCCGACAAAAATATGCCTGACATTGCCATGCTCGCGCAGCAAAGCATGAAGCGCTTCCGATTCGACAAGTCCGAGCCCATCGAGGAGCGGCAGGAAAATGGGGAAGGGGGGATGGTGCAGGAAGAGGAACACCGGCCGGCCAGCCGCCTCGGCCAGACGCCGTTTCAGCCAGGCTTGCCGGGTTTCATCCAGACGCCCTTCGACCAAACCTTCCGATAGGGTGTCGAGCAGTATCAGGCGCCCCTCCGCCGTATCGACCACGCTTTGGACGAAACCGTCCTCCGGTGTGACGGAAGCGAAAACCCGCAGAAATGCGCTGCGGTTATCGTGATTGCCGAGAAGCAGTTTATACGACGGAATGAGCTTTTCCAGTTCACCCGCCAACGCCTGGTAGCTGTCCTCATGACCGTTATCGCTGAGATCGCCGGTGAAAATCACCAGTTCTGCATCCGCATGGTTCTGGTTGATGTCGGCAATGCAGGCCTGAAGATTCTTCAGCGGATCGCGCTCACACAGAATATCGCCCGGCGTGACGAGATGCAGATCGGTAACCTGGATAATTTTCATGGAATGTCTCGGACGTATCAGGGCTTGAATGAATGGGGGATGCGGGCACTGCCACGCACAACAATGTGCGTGTTCAGCCGGTCGTGCATGGGCGGGCAATCCGGCTCGGCCTGCCGCTGGTCGAGCAGGGCCACGGCGTGTGCAGCCATGACAGCCGGGTCCTGGCGGAAGGTCGTGAGATTGTAGGTTTCCCACGCCGCTTCCGGTATGTCGTCAAACCCGATGACGGACAGGTCCTCCGGAATCCTCAGGCTTGTGTGCCGCCGCACATGATCGATAAGACCAAAGGCAACCAGATCGTTGACGCAGAATACGCCCTGCGGGTGTTCGCTGCCGGCAAAAAGCTGCCGCGCCGCTTCCTGCCCGCCCGCATAATCGGAATTGCCGCCATGCCCCATGATGACGGTCGCGCCATGCGCAGCCGCTTCGTGGCAGAAGCCGTTCTCGCGTTCGATGGTCGTCGGCGTACGGGACACGGTTCCGGCAAAGCCCAATGCCGTCAATCCATTGGCGAGAAAAACCCGGGCAGCCTCGCGGCCTGCGCCTTCATTGTCGATATTGACGTCATCGGCCCCGGTTTCGGATCGTCCGAGCACGATGAGCGGCTGACCGTTGCGCCGCGCCAGCTCGACGAAAGAGGAGGGGGGAGAACCGGACAGAATGATCGTTGCCTCGGCGCGGTAGCCGAACAGCGTTTTTTGCGCCGCGACAAGTTCCTCCTCCGTGCGGCCGGTATTGATGACGATAGGTACGCTGCCGCGATGGATCAGCGCCTTGGTCAAGGCTGCGACGAGATGCGAGCGGTAGCCCAGCTCCGGATTGGTAACGACAAGGCCGACCAGCCGGCTTGTTCTTGCCAAAAGACCCCGCGCCAGATCGTTGACCTGATAGCCGAGCTCCTCGGCGGCAGCCATGATCTTTTCGCGTTTCTTGGCAGAAACACTGGCACCGGGTGTGAACGCCCGCGACACCGCAGAGCGGGACACGCCAGCCTTTCTTGCCACCTCGACGGCACTGACATAGTGCTGGGTCTTCTTCGGTAGATCGTCGCCGTTCGAATCCATGCTTGTTCCTCTAGTGTCCAACCTTGGACAGCACATCGGCGCGCAAGAATCGCTCCACCACCAGCATAAAGCCGATAGACGGGATGAGTAGCAGCAGCGCGGTGATCGATGCAATCTGATAGTTGCCGCCGGACCCCGCCGTATAAAGCAATAACGGCAGCGTGTTCACATCGGGCGCGCCAACGAAATAGCTGCCGGTAAACTCATCCAACGACTCCAGAAACACAAAAATAGCACTGGCGAGAAGCCCGGGCGCCGCAAGAGGCAGGGTCACGTCACGAAAGGCGCGCAGGGGACCGGCACCAATGGACCGGGCGGCTTCCTCCAGATCGATCTGCACGGCGGAGAACGCTGCCGTGGCAATCCACACCGCATAGACGAGACCGTGCGTGACATGCACCAGCACCACGCCCATGATCGTGCCGTTCAGGCCAATCTGGTAGAAGAACCGCGCGATGTTCACATAGACGGGCAGATTGGGGAAAGCCTGCGGAATGAGGAAGGCGAGCAGGATCAGGCTGCGGAACGGCAGTTTCAGCCGCGACAGCGCGTAACCGGCCGGAACGGCCAGCGCGAGGGCCACCACCACGGTCAAGCTGGCCACGACAATGCTCGTCACCAGCGATTCCATGGCATTGCCGCGCGGCGAGAACACCCGCTGCCAGAAGCTGAAGCCATATTCCAGCGGCAGCATATGTGGAAAATACCATTTCTCCGCGACGGTCCACAGCAGGAGGTTGGTCAGCGGCCCGAAAATCACAAAGGCAAGCAGGCCAAGGACGAGCGCCCGGGGAACCCACCAAAAATCAATTCGGGTCATCACGAACGCTCCTTCACCGACTGGCGCAGATAGATGAGGGCGACACCGGCCGTCAGCAGCAGCGATATCATGCCGAGCGCATTGGCAACGCCATAATCGCCATGGGCATTGATGCGGAATGCAATATCGGCGGTCAGCATGGTGGGGGATTGCGCATTGATCATCAGCGGCACCGAAAGCACCGACATCATGGTGACAAAGGAGAGGATAAGGCCGACCAGCAGGGTTCCCGCGATTTGCGGGACAATGATTTCGATGAGGATGCGCAGCCGCGAAGCGCCAAGATTGCGGGCGGCTTCAATGGTGCTGCGATCCAGCGAGGCCATCGCACCCGCGACCAGCAGCGTCACGAATGGTGTCTGCTTCCAGACGAAGGCGATGACGATGCCGCGCCAGTCAAGAAAGCCGACCGTTTGAAGTGGCGTCAGGACGCCCAGGCTGACAAGGATATTGTTCATCAGGCCATTCTTGGCAAGGAATGTGCGCAGTATCTGGCCGACGACAATAAACGGAATGAACATGGGCCAGCGGTAGAGCCAGCGCAGTACGGCGACAGCACGCGGATTCTCGCCCAGCGTGAGATATCCGCCAATAGCGATCGAAAAAAAGCCGATCAGCAGGGTGGAAACGCCGACAATCAGCAGCGTGAAAATCATGTCGCTGGAGTAAAGCTCGAAGGATTTGGAAAAATTCCCGATGCCGTAGCTATCGCCGACAACAAATGCGCCGACAATCGACGCGCCAAGCGGCACGATGAAAAACAGCACGATCATGACCAGTGCCGGGATCACGAGAAGAATGGCGAGAAGGCGTTTCTGCATCGGCATATTCCAGAAGAGGGGAGGGGACCACCGGCGTGGGCCGGTGGTCCGAACGGCACGCGCTATTAGTTGGCTACGTTGCGCTCATATGCTTCGAGAATTGCCGAATTGTACTTGGCAATCGGGAAGGGCTTTGCCTTGGTGGCAAGATCTTCCGGGGAAATATCGATAAAGAGCTTGTCCCAGCTGGCTTTGTCGAGTTCCGGCTGCACATATTTCGCATCGATGCCAGGGTACCAGTTGAAGCGCTTGACGATGCCTTCAGCCTGAACCTTCGGGCTGGTGGCAAGGGCAACGAACTTCTCGGCCAGCGCCGTGTTCGGGCTCTTGGCAGGGATGACATAGTGCATCGGCTGACCGGGCATGCCGGGAGCAGGCAGGAACAGCTTCATTTCCGGCGGAAGCTTGCCGTCTGCCTTCCAGGAATAGAACATATCAACCCAGACCGGGCCCATGGCGATTTCGCCGCGGCTCAGCATGTCGAGCGTTCCGGCATTGCCCGGCGTCAGGGTGGCATTGGTGGTGAAATCTTTCAGACCGGCAAATGCCTTGTCCCACTTCTTGGTTTCTGCTTCTTCGAACGGACCGTTCATCAGCTTCTTGGCATCGCCATCGCCGAAGGCATAAATCCAGCCCATGACGAAGCTGACACCCGAGGCGCCGCCCTTGATGCCGTTGTAACCGAACTGCTTCGGGTTCTTCTTGGCCCAGGCAACCAGCTCTTCATAGCTCTTCGGCGGGTTGGGGATCAGCGCAGGGTTGTAGGCGATAGCAGTCTGGCTGGAGAACATCGGCATGACATAACCGTCGACATTGGCGCCAAGCGCCATTTTTGCCTTGTCGCTTGTCACCATTACGCCGGAAGGAATCTTTGCGCGATAGGATTCCAGATAGCCTTCCTTGACCATGGGACCGGCAAACTTCTCATGGACGACGGCCACGTCGGCATCCCATTTTTCCGTGTTGGCCTTGGCCTGCGCGTCGAACCGCTCGACGATCTTCTGCGAACCGGCATCGCCGGGGCCAGTGCCGACAACCCGCACCTTGGTGCCCGGATTTTCCTTTTCGAAGATCGGGGCGAGGTAATCATTGACGTAATCGACCATGTTCTGGTCACCCGCCGTCAACACGGTGAGGTCACCGGCAGCCGCAGGTGTGGCCGCCAGTCCGAGGATAAGTGAAGCCTGTAGTAACGTTTTCATCGTGAACTCCCGTTGAGCATGGATGTTTTGTTTTGGCAGTCTATGGGGCAGGGACCAGCGGACCGGCCACCTGTCCTCAATGGGCATGTGCGGCCGCAGCAACCTGCGGCGCGTTGAAAATGAAAAGCGAATGCGCGGGGATATGCACCTTGACGGTTTCTCCCTCCGCAAAGGCGGTATCTGCATCGACTAGGATTTCGTCATTGCCCAGACGCACGGCATGGCGCCAATGACCGCCGGGATAGCTGACGCTGGCAATCCGGCCGCGCAATTCGAGCGCACCCGGCTCGGCGGAAACCGTATCGCCGCTGCCGGCAAGGCGGGCGGCTTCGGCACGAAAACGCAGCTGCACCGGCCCGCTGGCAAGCGCGCGGCCCGACAATGCCGTGACCGTCGAGGGATTGAACGAGCCTTCCGCCAGTTCAATCTGCGCGCCGTTGACACGCGCCTGCATGGACAGAACATTTTCCGCGCCCATGAACGCAGCAACGAAGAGCGATGCAGGCTTGTTGTAGACGTCCTCCGGCGTTCCCTGCTGCTCGATCCGCCCGGCATTCATGATGACGATACGGTCAGCCATCACCATGGCTTCCTCGCGGTCATGCGTGACGTGAATGGCGGTGATGCCAAGCCGCTTTTGCAGCGACCGTATCTCGTGGCGTACCGTCAGGCGGATACGGGCATCGAGGTTGGAAAGCGGCTCATCCAGCAGCAGGATTTCCGGATCGATGGCCAGCGCCCGGCCGAGCGCCACGCGCTGGCGCTGCCCGCCGGAAAGCTGAGCCGGCTTGCGTGCGCCGAGACCGCCAAGGCCCAGCAGGTTCTGCATCTCGTTGACACGCGCGTCGATGACATCTTTGGAGCGCTTCTGCAGCTTCAGCCCATAGCCGATATTCTGGGCAACGGTCATGTGCGGCCACAGCGCATAGGACTGGAACACCAGCGCCATACCGCGCTTGTCCGGCGGCATCTGAGTGACATCGCGGTTCGCAACCTGGATGGAACCGCTGAACGGCTTGGAGAAGCCGGCAATCGTCCGCAGAAGCGTTGTCTTGCCGCAACCGGACGAGCCGAGAAGCGCCACGAATTCACCCTTGTGAATGTCGAGGTCTAGATTGTCGAGTACTGTCGTCGGGCCATACCCCACGCTCATTCGCTCGACTTTGAGGAAAGCAGGTTCAGTCATTTTCCATCCCATTGCGCAGCTGTGCAATTTTTTTCTTTGTACTGTCTGTTTATAACAGCGGGATGACAAGTAAAAAATTTCGACGGGGTTTTCCAAGCCAATTTACCCGATGAAAACCTTACAACTTTTCTCTAGATGTCATAGAACCGTTATCCGGCTTGTATAGGGGTGACCGATCATTATGAGCCTGCAAAAATCAAAGCGGGTTCATCTCGTCCTGACAAAAGGGGTTATCATGCGCCGCATTCTCATCGCTTCCGTTTTGCTTGCCGCCGGTCTTCAGCCGGTGTTTGCCGCAGATGGCAAACTTGTCCTCTATACCAGCCAGCCCAACACCGATGCGCAGCAAACCGCCGATGCATTCATGGCAAAGAACCCCGGTATCAAGGTTGAATGGGTGCGCGACGGAACGCCCAAGATCATGGCCAAGCTGCGCGCCGAAATCGAAGCCGGCCAGCCGCAGCCCGACGTTCTGCTGATTGCCGATGTGGTGACGATGGAAGGCTTGAAGAAGGAAGGCCGCCTGCTGCCCTTCAAGGACGCAAAGACTTCGGGTATCGACGCCGCGCTCATTGACAAGGACGGCACCTACTTCTCCACCAAGCTGATCACGACAGGCATTGTCTACAACACCAAGGCACCGTTTGTGCCGACGAGCTGGGCCGATCTCGCCAAGCCGGAAGCCAAAGGTCTTGTCACCATGCCAAGTCCGCTGACATCGGGTGCCGCCCTGATCCACACCGTTACGCTCACCGAAAATCTCAAACAGGGTTGGGACTATTATGCCGAGCTGGCCAAGAATGGCGCGCAGGCTGCGGGCGGCAATGGCGATATCCTCAAAGCAGTCAGCGGCGGCGACAAGCTCTATGGCATGATCGTCGACTACATGCCGATCCGCGAGAAGGCCAAGGGCGCTCCGGTCGAGTTCGTGTTCCCGAAGGAAGGCGTTTCGGCTGTCACCGAGCCGGCCGGCATCCTGTCGACGGCGAAAAATCCGGAAGCGGCAAAAGCCTTCATCAACTTCCTCCTGTCGAAGGACGGTCAGGAGCTCGCAGCCAAGATGGGCTATATCCCCGCGAGTGCCGACGTTGCCTTGCCGGCGGGCTATCCGGACCGCGCCTCGATCAAGGTCATGAAGTTCGACGCCGCCGGCGCGCTCGCCAACGAGACCAAGAACAAGGAAAAGTTCAGCGAAGTGATGGGGCAGTAAACGCCTTTGGCCATTACACATTCCATAGACAATGCCAGACCCGCATCCACACATGCGGGTTCCCCGGCATACAGGTTGTGGCGTTATTTCCGGCAGGATGGCGGATTGTCCGCCGTGCTGGTTCTCGCCATCATCTTTGCCTTAAGCTTTTTGCCGATGCTGCGGCTGCTGGTGACAGCCGTCGCACCCGGCGGCGAGATTGATCTTGCCGCCATGGCCGGGCGGCTTTCCAGTGCCTCGGTCATGCGGGCCACGCTCAACACCCTGGATACGGCCTTCTTCGGCGCGCTGCTCGCCCTTGTGGTTGGCGCGCCTTTTGCCATCGGCATTGCCATGACCGACCTGCCGGGGCGCAAGACCCTCGGTTTCCTGCTGCTGCTGCCGTTGATGATCGCGCCACAGGTGATGGCTCTGTCATGGCTGCACCTGTTCGGGCCATCCAGCACGCTGCTTGGTGCTTTCGGTCTTGCACCGCCGCCGGGCACGTCCAATCCGCTGCTCGGTCGCAATGGCATCATCCTGCTCTATGCCATCCAGCATGCACCCATTGTTTTCATCACCTTGCGGGCAGGGCTCACTCGCGTCCCCCGCGATCTGGTCGAGGCGGCGCGTTCTTCCGGATCATCGCCGCTGCGCGTGCTCCTGACGATCATCCTGCCGATGGTACGGCCCTATCTCGTTGCTGCCACGGCGCTTGCCTTCGTGTCGGGTGTTGGCAATTTCGGCATTCCCGCCCTGCTTGGCATGCCGGTCAACTATCTCACCCTGACGACGATGATCTACCAGCGTATCGCCAGTTTTGGTCCCAGCGTGCTGCCGCAGGTTGCAGCGCTCTCCGTCCTTATTGCCATGCTCGCCTTGCTTGGTGTCGTCCTGCAGGCCCTGGCACTCAAGAAGGTCAACCACCGATTTACCACGGGAACACCCGCGCGCTTTGCCCTTGGCCGCTACCGCTGGCTGTTCGCCGCTCTTGGCTGGGTCGCCATCCTGTTCATGCTGATCCTGCCGGTGCTTGCCCTCATAACCACGGCATTGATCCCGTCTTTCGGCGTCCCGCTCAACTGGTCCACCCTGACATTCTCCAATTTCGAGGAAGTACTGTTCCGGCAGGCATCCACCAGCCGCGCCTTCTGGAACTCGGCCACTCTTGCTGGCGCCGCCGCTCTCATTCTCGCGATGGGATCCATTCCGGTTGCTGTGGGGCTGGAGCGCTTCTCGCGTCTATCGCAACGCGTCCTGCATGGCGCAATCGAACTGCCCTATGCCTTGCCAGGCATCGTGCTTGCCATCGCCTGCATTCTCTTGTTCCTGCGGCCGCTGCCATTGATCGGCAGCCTCTACGGCACCGCGTGGATTATCCTGGTTGCCTATCTCATGCGCTTCTTCGCCCTGGCCATGAAACCGGTCACAACGGCGATCGGGCAGCTGTCGCGCGATCTCAATGAAGCGGCCGCCGTGTCCGGCGCCGGTCCGCTGCGCCGTCTCATGACAATCACCGGTCCTTTGACGGCACCCGCAGCGGTTGCAGGCGCTTTGCTTGTCTTCATGAGCGCATTCAACGAATTGACGGTCTCGGCACTGCTTTGGTCAAGCGGGCATGAAACACTCGGCGTCGTGTTGTTCAGCCTCGAAGAGGCTGGGCTTGGTACCCATGCGGCGGCCATTGCCGTGACGACAATCCTGATTGTCGTGGCACTTTTGGCGGTTCTCGACCGTCTCGGCAAAAAGCTCCCGCCTGGTGTGTTGCCCTGGCGGTAGATCAGCCGGGAATAATCCAGGCGTCGGCAATGGCGACATGCACGGTTTCACCAATGCGCAGCGCCGAGGGGCTGTCGAGCGTCAGGCGCTCGCCGTTGGCCAGTTCAAGCCGGGTTTCGTAGACGGCACCGCGATAGGTGCTTTCCTGTACTGTGGCAGCAAGCCCGTCATCGGCGAGACGGAGAGCTTCGGGGCGCAGCAGCAGCTTGATCGCGTCGGAGCCATCGGCAACGCCGCGCGCGGCAAGACGATACCCCGCCACATCAACGAGAGCCGATGACGCCTGCCTCTCGACAACCGTGCCGGAAACCGGCGTGCCGCGGCCGATAAATCCGGCCACGCGCTGATCCGCAGGGGAGTGATAGACCTCCACCGGCGCAGCGATCTGCAGGATGTTGCCGGCATTCATCACCGCGATGCGGTCGGAGAGCGCCAGCGCTTCCGACTGGTCATGCGTGACATAAACGATCGTCGCACGGGTGCGCCGATGGATATCCCGAAAAGCCTCGATCATCGAAGCACGCAAATGCATGTCGAGATTGGCAAGCGGTTCATCGAAAAGAATGATTTTCGCGTCGGCAACCAGACAGCGGGCGAGGGCGACGCGTTGCCGCTGGCCGCCCGAAAGTTCCTCGATCCGCCGATCGGCGAAACTGCCAAGACTGACGCTTTCCAGCACCGTTTTGACGCGCTGCGCGATTTCGGCCTTGGCAACCTTTCGGGTCTTCAGCGGGTAGGCGACGTTCTCGGCAACATTCATATGCGGCCACAGGGCATAGGACTGGAAGACCACGCCGACACCGCGCTCCTCCGGCGTTTTCTGGCGGCGCACATCGGCGATCCGCTCGTCGCCAAAATCAATTGCGCCATCGTCGGG
Organism: uncultured Phyllobacterium sp.; assembly: GCF_902479695.1. Taxonomy (NCBI): domain Bacteria; kingdom Pseudomonadati; phylum Pseudomonadota; class Alphaproteobacteria; order Hyphomicrobiales; family Phyllobacteriaceae; genus Phyllobacterium; species uncultured Phyllobacterium sp. Next base: position 119,417 of record NZ_CABSQF010000006.1, read on the forward strand.
CGCCTCGAATCCGGCAATCAGACGCAGGAGAGTGGTCTTGCCGCAACCGGAGGGTCCCAGCAGCGAGGTAAACGACCCTGCGGGGAAATCGATAGAGATATTTCTGAGAGCAACCGTCTCGCCGAAGCACTTGGTCAGATTCTGGATGTGAATGTCGGTCATGCGCCGCTTTTACAATGCTTTTCGATCTTTGGCACCGCCTATGCGCCAATCGCGTTACAACCATGTGACGAGGCGGTGGTATGCGGACCGCTGGTAGAAACTGAGCATTCAGGCACCCGCACGCACGGCATCGATGAAAACCCGCAGCGCAGGTGCCATATGACGCTGCCTGGGATAGCACAGGAATAGCCCTGGAAACGGAGCGCACCATGGATCCAGCAGGCTGACGAGCCTGCCTTCGGCAATGTGGTCGACAACGGTGTCCTCGATCGGAAAACCGATCCCGATTCCTTTGAGAGTGGCACCCAGTGCCATTTCCTTATCACTGAAGATCAGTGGACCTTCGACGGAGACACTGAACCAGGTTTCATTCTCGAAGAATTCCCAAGCGTAAGGCGTGGTCCGGCCCGGCCAGCGCCAACGTATGCAACGATGACTGATGAGATCGCGCGGATGCTCCGGATATCCATGACGCGCCAGGTAATCAGGCGTCGCCACCACCACCTGCCGGAGCTCGGATCCCAGACGAACGGCGATCATGTCGCGTTCAATTACCTCTCCTATGCGCAAGCCCACGTCGAAACCGCCTGCGACGATGTCAATGACCTCGTCATCCACCGTGATGTCGAGCAGCACTTCTGGATAGCGTTGGGTAAAGCTGGCAAGAATCGGTTCGATGTGTTTTCGGGCAGCAGATCGGAACGAATGCACCTTTACCGTGCCGGCAGGGTGCTCTCCTGAACGGCGAGCCTGTGCGACGGCGCTTCCGAGTTCAAACGCCGCGGGCCTGACCCGCTGAAGCAGATTCTCACCGGCCTCCGTCAATGACACATTTCGCGTCGTCCGGTGGAGGAGGCGCATCTCCACCCGCTCCTCGAAACTGCGCACCATCTGGCTCAGCGCTGAAGGGGAGACGCCGAGGCTATCGGCGGCCCGGGAGAAGCTCAGAAATTCGGCGACGGCAATGAAGGCGCGAAGCTGATTGTAGTCGTGTCCGGCGAGCAGGATGTCCATTTCACCACCGTACATTACTTAGCTGAACTAACAAGCACTGTAATTTTTTGGCGTATTATAAAGGCACAACCTTTCTGTCATTTTCTCTTTGGTTCATTGAAAAGGATAAAAAAATGACAACTTGGTTCATCACAGGAATTTCGCGTGGCCTTGGCAAGGCACTTGCCGCGGCAGCACTAGCAGAAGGAGATACTGTGATTGGGACAGTTCGTACGGGGTCGTTCGAACTTGATCATGATCGCGGCACGTTGCATGTCCTGAATGTTGATCTGATCGACGGCCAAGCCGCAGCTGCCAGCGTAGCAAAAGCTTTTGAGATAGCGGGCGAGATCGACGTCATCGTAAACAATGCCGGATACGGGCTGCTGGGTGCATTGGAGAAGGCATCGGATGCGGATGTCGAGAGACTGTTTGCTGTCGATGTTTTTGCACCGTTCCGGATCATTCGGACGGCATTGCCTTACCTCCGCGCGCAGCGCCACGGTCACATCATCAACATCACCTCGATTGCCGGGCGCGCGCCAACCACCGGATCGGCCGTTTATGCTGCCGCCAAATATGCGCTTGAAGGCCTTTCATCAGCATTGGCGCTGGAGGTCGCACCGCTTGGTATCAAAATAACGGCCATCGCCCCTGGCGCATTCAGGACGGACTTTCTTTCGTCTCACTCAATACGCAAAAGCGACGCCGAAGACGCTGCCTATGCCGAGACGATCGGACGGAGTTCTGCCGCCTTCGATTCCGTCGCTGGTCGACAGCTGGGCAATCCAGATCGCGCAGCACAAGTGATCATCAACCTGGTTCGTGCCGACAATCCACCTCTTCATCTGCTGCTCGGCAGTGATGCGCTGCGCCGTGCCCGAAGCAAACTGGATCAGATTGTCGATGAGATCGATGCCTGGGAAACGATCACCCGCAGTACCGATTTCGAGAAAGGCGAATAATTTAAACAGTCAAATACCGCATCAATCGGACAATTCGGGCAAGGTCACTGTCGTGAGACGGTGACCTTGCTCAAGGCATGCGTTGCTCACATCGTTGCCAGCGATCAACACCACGACACGCAAGTTGCAGCAGGACAACATTGCGTCCATCAAAATTCCCATCAAAACCCGTCAAAAAGAGTTGCACACCTCATTTCGTCGAACTAGTATATCAAGCGGAGGAGAATTCTCGTGGTAAAGATGACGCTTGAAGACGTCGCCCGAGAAGCCGGTGTCAGTCTTGCAACGGTTGATCGTGTTGTGAACGGGCGGAATGGTGTGCATGCGCGCACCATCGAACGCGTCAACGCGGCCATCAAGCTGCTTGGATTTCATCCGGATCAGCACGCATCGCGGCTTGCGCGCGGACGGGACTATGATTTCCGGATTATCCTGCCGACCGGCGAAAACGAATTCATGCAGGCGCTGGATGCGGAGTTTCGTGCAACCCGCGAACGCCAGCTGCAGGAACGCGTGCGGCTTTCCATTCAATATGTCGATACTTTCGACGGCGAGGCTTTGGCGGCGGCGCTCGAACGGCTGCCCTCCAGCATCGACGGCGTCGCTGTCGTCGCGCTCGACCATCCCGCCGTGACAGAAGCCATCAACGCCCTTGCCGACAGGGGTGTGGTTGTCCTGACACTGGTTTCCGATGTGCCGAATTCGCGCCGCGCCCATTTTGTCGGCATCGACAATTACGCCGCCGGCCGCACCGCTGCTTCGCTGATTGGCCGCTTTGTCGGACCGCGCAAGGGCAAAGTCGGCATGATTGCCGGCTCGCTGGCCCTGCGCGACCACGTGGAGCGGCAGTTCGGTTTCGAACAGGTCATTTCCCGCGAATACGCCAATCTTGAAGTTCTGCCCGTGCGGGAAGCACGCGACGAGAATGCACGCGTTGAGACAGTCTCGCGATCGCTGCTGCGCGATCATCCCGATCTGGTTGCCATCTACAATGCTGGCGGCGGTCAGGCGGGTGTCGTTGCTGCGCTCGAAGCAACCGGCCGCGTCTCCGACGTGATTTTCGTGGCGCATGAACTCACCGCCTCGACCCGCCGCCATCTGGTGCGGGGCACCGTGGATGCGCTCATCAATCAGGACGTCGGGCATATGGCGCGCAGCACCGCGCGCATTCTCACTGCCCTGCGCGAAGGCCGTCCCATCGTACCGGGGCAGGAACATATCCGCATCGATATTTTTCTCAGGGACAACATGCCCTGAACAGAAACCGGAGAGGTGCCTGCCCGAGGCGCCCGCATGAATTGGAGGAGACGAGACATGAAGACGATCAAGGGACCAGCCATTTTCCTCGCACAGTTTGCGGGCGATGCGGCACCGTTCAACTCATTCGACGCGATCTGCCAATGGGCAGCATCCCTCGGCTACAAGGGTGTTCAAATTCCCACCTGGGATGCGCGGCTGTTCGATCTCAAGAAGGCCTCGGACTCCAAGACCTATTGCGATGAAGTCGCCGGCATTGCCCGTTCGCATGGCCTCACCATCACCGAGCTTTCAACCCATCTGCAGGGCCAGCTCGTCGCCGTTCATCCGGTCTACGATGAACTGATGGACGGTTTTGCCGTGCCTGAAGTGCATGGCAACCCCAAGGCCCGCCAGGAATGGGCTGTCGATCAGGTCAAGCGCGCCGCACGTGCCTCCAACCATCTTGGCCTGAAAGTCATGCCGACATTCTCGGGCGCACTGGCCTGGCCATTCCTCTATCCCTTTCCGCAGCGGCCTGCCGGTCTCGTCGAAGCGGCATTCGATGAACTCGCCAAGCGCTGGACACCGATCCTCAACTACCTCGATGAACAGGGTGTCGATGCGGCCTATGAAATCCATCCGGGCGAAGACCTGCATGACGGCATCACCTACGAGATGTTCCTGGAGCGCGTGAACAATCATCCGCGCGCCAACCTGCTCTATGATCCCTCGCACTTCGTGCTGCAGCAGCTCGACTATCTCGACTACATCGACATCTATCACGAGCGCATCAAGGCGTTCCACGTCAAGGACGCCGAATTCAACCCGACCGGACGACAGGGTGTCTATGGCGGTTTCCAGTCCTGGGTGAATCGTGCCGGCCGTTTCCGTTCGCTCGGTGACGGACAGGTGGATTTTGGCGCCGTCTTTTCCAAGCTGACGGCTTATGACTTCGATGGCTGGGCGGTGCTGGAATGGGAATGCGCACTCAAGCATCCGGAAGACGGTGCACGTGAAGGCGCTGAATTCATCAATGCACATCTGATCCGCGTGACCGAAAGGGCATTCGATGATTTCGCTGGCGCAGGAACTGACGACGCGGCCAACCGCCGTATCCTTGGTCTGGTATAAGAACGGAAGGAAGCGGCAATGGCTATTGAAGCAAGCAGAGAAAAAGCGGCAACCCGGCGCATTCGCATCGGCATGGTCGGAGGAGGGCAGGGCGCCTTCATCGGCGCCGTGCATCGCATCGCCATGCGCATCGACGATCAATACGAGCTCGTCGCCGGAGCCCTGTCTTCCGATCCGGCGCGCGCCAAGGCCTCGGCGAAGGAGCTCGGCATTACGGAAGACCGTGCCTATGGTTCTTTCGAAGAGATGGCGAAAGCGGAAGCCAAGCGCCCGGATGGGATCGAGGCGGTGGCGATCGTTACCCCGAACCATATGCATGCACCCGCCGCAAAAGCGTTTCTGAAAGCGGGCATCCATGTGATCTGTGACAAGCCGCTGACGACAACGGTGAAGGACGCAAAGGAACTCGTGGCATTGGTGAAGAAGACCGGCAAGATTTTTGCCGTGACTCACAATTACACCGGTTACCCCATGATCCGGCAGGCCCGCGCCATGGTCGAAAAGGGTGTCCTTGGCAAGATCCGTCTGGTGCAGGCCGAATACCCGCAGGACTGGCTGACCGAAAAAGCGGAGGACTCAGGATCGAAGCAGGCGGAATGGCGTACCGATCCGGCGCGTTCGGGCGCAGGCGGCGCCATCGGCGATATCGGCACGCACGCCTATAACCTTGCCTGTTTTGTTTCCGGCCTGACGCTGAAGCAGCTGTGCGCCGAACTCACCAGCTTCGTCGAAGGCCGCAAGCTCGATGACGACGTGCAGATCCTGATGCGCTTCGATGGCGGCGCCAAGGGCATGCTCTGGGCAAGCCAGGTGGCGCCCGGACACGAGAACGGCCTGAAACTGCGCGTCTACGGCACCAAGGGCGGACTGGAATGGACCCAGGCCGATCCGAACTATCTCTGGTACACGCCGTTCGGCAAGCCCAAGCAATTGCTGACCCGCGGCGGAGCCGGCGCGTCGCCGGAAGCCGCCCGTGTCACACGCGTTCCCGGTGGTCATCCGGAAGGCTATCTTGAAGGTTTTGCCAATATCTATACGGAAGCCGCACAGGCGATCATTGCCGCCCGGACGGGTAAGAAGACACCGAAGGATGTGATTTATCCGACGGTCGAGGATGGACTTGCCGGCATGGAGTTCATCGATGCGGCGGTAAAGTCCTCCAAAGCCGGCGGCGTGTGGACGAAGGTGTGATGAACAGCGACCAAACCCATCGCAACGACGGAGTGCCCGTGCTTGAAGCCCGGGGCATCGCCAAGGCTTTCGGGCCGGTGGAGGTGCTGACCGATATCAGCCTCACCATCCAGCCCGGCGAGGTGCATGCAATCATCGGCGAGAACGGTGCCGGCAAGTCGACGCTGATGAAGCTTCTGAGCGGCCATCTGCAGCCGACCCGCGGCTCGGTTGCGATGGATGGGGAGGACGTGACCCTCGCCGGTCCCGTCGATGCGGAACATCGCGGCCTTGTGCTGGTGCACCAGGAAATCCTGCTCGCACCGCATTTGACGGTCGCGCAGAATATTTTCATGGGCCGCGAGTTGAAACGCGGTCTCATGGTCAATGACCGCGAGATGAACCGGCTGGCTGCCGAAGCCGTGCGCAAGCTCGGTGCTGATATTGATCCGACAACACCGGTGTCGCGGCTATCCATTGCGCGGCGCCAGCTCGTGCAGATTGCCCGCGCGCTGCAGGTGCCGCACCGCGTCGTGATTTTCGATGAACCCACGGCATCCCTCACGCCCTATGAGACGGAAGCGCTGCTCAAGGTGATCCGCAACCTGCGCGACCAGAACGTGGCGGTTCTCTATATTTCCCACCGCCTGCCGGAGGTTGCCGCCATTGCCGACCGTATCACCGTGCTGCGCGACGGCAAGCTCATCGCGACCCGCAATGCCTCGGAATTGCAGCCCGTTGACATGGCCAAGCTGATGGTCGGACGCGATATGTCGAAGCTCTATCCCGAACGGGAAGAGACCGCGACGCGCGAGACGATCCTTGATGTGAGCAATTTCGACGTTCCGGGTTATGCCCGCAGCGCCTCGTTCGCCTTGCGCAAAGGTGAAATTCTCGGCTTTGCCGGGCTGATCGGCGCCGGACGGACTGAGCTGTTCGAAGGCATTGTCGGGCTGCGTGCCGGACACGGGCAGGTCAAATTGAACGGCAAGCCGGTGCGGTTTCACAGCGTGCGCGACAGCATGGCCGCCGGGATTGTCTACCTGAGCGAAGACCGCAAGGGCAAGGGACTGCTTCTGGCACAGAACCTGCGGACGAACCTCACGCTGGCCTCATTGGAAAAATTCACCAAAGGCCCGCTCATCGAGCGCAAGCAGGAAGAACAGGGGCTGGACAAGGCGATTGCCGAATTCGACATCCGGGCCCGGCGGCGCGATCTGCTGGCGGGCCAGTTGTCCGGCGGCAATCAGCAAAAGCTGTTGCTCGCCAAGATGATGCTGCTTGATCCGAGCATCGTCATCATCGATGAGCCGACCCGTGGCATCGATATCGGCACCAAGGAACAGATCTACAGGTTCATCGCCGATCTCGCCAGGTCAGGAAAATCGGTCATCGTCATCTCGTCCGAGATGCAGGAGCTGATCGGCATCTGTCACCGCATCCTTGTCATGCGCTCCGCGCGCATTGTCGGCGAGGTCTCGGGTGACGCGATGACGGAAGATGAAATCGTCGTCTACGCCACCGGCGTCAAAACAAACGAAGCAGAACTATACGCAACGGGGTCCGCATGAGCGATACGCAAGCAAATACCGACACGCGCGGCCTTGGCCGCAAGCTGGCGGATATCGACAAGACGGCGGTTGCGCCATTCCTGGCGCTTGCCGCGCTTTTCGTTCTGGGCGCCCTGGTCAATCCAAGCTTCATCGGCATCGACAATATATTGAACGTGCTGACCCGCTCGTCCTTCATCGCCATCATCGCGGTTGGAGCGACCTTCGTGATTTCGGCAGGCGGGCTTGATCTGTCGGTGGGATCGATGGCTGCGCTTGTCGCCGGCATCATGATCCTGTTCCTGAATTCTGCCGCCATCGACGGCAATTTCGCCATGCTGGCCGCCGGTGTCGTCATCGCCATCGGCGTCGGGGCAGGCGCCGGGCTGGTGAACGGCGCCGTCACGACGCTGGGGCGGATCGAACCGTTTATCGTGACGCTTGGAACAATGGCCATCTACCGCTCCGTCACGGTCTGGCTTGCCAATGGCGGATCGATTGCCATGAAATCCAGTGAAATGCGCAATCTGTTCCGGCCGGTCTATACCGGCACGTTTCTCGGACTGCCGATACCGGTCTGGATCATCATCGCCGTCGGTTTGCTCGGTGCCTTCATCCTCTACAAGACCTCCTTTGGCCGGCACGTCATCGCGGTCGGTTCCAACGAAGACGTCGCGCGGTATTCCGGCATCCACGTCAATCGTGTCCGCGCCATGACCTATGTCATTCAGGGCATCTGTGTCGCCATTGCTGTTGTGGTTTACGTGCCGCGGCTTGGGGCGGCAACCACGACCACCGGCATGCTGTGGGAGTTGCAGGCCATCACGGCGGTCGTCATTGGCGGCACGGCGCTGAAAGGCGGCGTCGGGCGCATCTGGGGAACCATCTGCGGCGCCTTCATGCTGGAGATCGTCGGCAACATCATGGTCCTGTCCAACTTCGTCAGTGAGTATCTGATCGGGGCGGTTCAGGGCGTCATCATCATCATCGCCATGCTGGTGCAGCGGACACTGCAGCGCAAGGGATAACGGCGATAAAAGTTTGGGAGGGGGAGAATGGGCCACCCGCCGACCTCGACACAAAGGCCCGTAGAATATTTGGGAGAGAAATATGCGTAAACTCATCGTGGGACTTGCCGGCGCGCTGCTCGCGTCAAGCATGGTCCTGGCTCACGCCGCAGACAAGAAAGTCAATATCGCCGTTTCCATTCCGGCTGCCGATCATGGCTGGACTGGCGGCGTCGTCTATCACGCCGAACGGGCGGCCAAGATTCTCGAGGCCAACCATCCCGGCCTCAAGATCACCATCAAGACATCACCCGATGGTGCTTCCCAGGCCAATGCGCTCGAAGACCTGACCACGCAGGGGATCGATGCCCTCGTCACCCTGCCGCATAATTCCGACGAACTGACCGACCCGATCCGTCAGGTCAAGGCAAAGGGCGTATTCGTCACGGTTGTCGACCGCGCCCTATCCGATCAGAGCATTCAGGATCTGTATGTCGCCGGCAACAATCCGGAGCTCGGCCGTGTCGCCGGCAAATATCTGAAGGACAAGCTTGGCACCGCTGACGTCGTGGTCATTCGCGGCCTGCCGATCGTCATTGACGAAGAACGCCAGAAGGGTTTTGACGAAGCCATTGCCGGAAGCGGTATCAAGGTGCTCGACAAGCAGTTCGGCAACTGGTCACGCGATGACGCCTTCAAGGTCATGCAGGACTATCTGACCAAGTTCCCGAAGATCGATGCTGTCTGGTGCCAGGATGACGACATGGCCGTCGGCGTACTCGAGGCCATCAGCCAGGCCAAGCGCACCGATATCAAGATGGTCATCGGCGGTGCCGGCATGAAGGACATGATCAAGCGTGTCAGCGATGGCGATGCCATGACACCGATCAATGTTCTCTATCCGCCGTCCATGATCGCAACGGCACTCGAACTGACGGTTGCCAATTTCTACGATCAGGTTCCTGTACGCGGCAAATACATCCTGGATGCCACCCTGGTCACCAAGGACAATGCCAAGGAATTCTACTTCCCTGATTCGCCGTTCTGATCTCCACGATCAGGACATGATCAGTCTGCACATGGAAAAGGCCCGCAAGGGCCTTTTTCTTTTGTCAGGGTTGGCGCCGGGGAGGACTCGTACCCCGACGCCTTCCCTGTTGCAGCAGGCTTCATCATGGCTGGAGCAGCGGTCATGCTCAAACCATTTCCTGCCGCAAATTGCGCTTCGCAGGCCGAAATTTCCAGCCGTTGCGCTTGCTGGGATAGCGCGAACTTCAAGAATTTTTTGCAGGCTCGCGGTCAGCGCGCTTGCAATTTTGTGATGTTTTTCAAGCGCCAACTAACTTGACTCGTTGACTCCTCTTTATGTTGAGTAATAAATATGATCATACGAGTCAAGTTTGAACTATCCGTTGCCGGAGCATTCCGGCAGCGACAGCACGAAAAGGCTGGCCAGCAATGTCACGACGCCAAATCATCGATCTTCAAGTCCGGCTTCCGAGGCTGGCCCCGCTCGCCCGCGAAATCATGCCGGTCCGGCAAACGGATATGCGCGTTTACGGCAGCGAGATCCTGTTCGACGGCTCCAACGAAGTCGGCATCGAACATGCCGGCTCGCTTTACCGCCTGAAAATCACCCGCCAGGGCAAACTCATTCTCAACAAGTAACGCATTGATAGGCATCCGAAGACAATGACTGATACGCACAAGCCAGCACCCCAGGACATCCGGCAAGCTCGGGCAGACAACCCCAAAATGCGCGAGCGCGATCTTGCCCAGCAGCTTGGCATCACCGAGGCTGATCTGGTAGCAGCCTTTTGCGGCCTCAATGTCATTCGCATCACCCCGCGCATCGAGACCTTCCTGACCGAGATAGAGACCCTCGGCGAGGTGATGGCGCTGACGCGCAACGAAAGCGCCGTGCACGAAAAGATTGGCGTCTACGACAAGCCCATCGTCGGCAAGCATGCCTCCATGCTGCTGGGCGAGCAGATCGATCTGCGGCTGTTTCCCGACAGCTGGGCCCACGCCTTTGCGGTCGAAAAACAGGATGGAGAATTCACCCGCCGCAGTCTCCAGTTCTTCGATGCCGCCGGTGAGGCAATCCACAAAATCCATCTGCGCCCCGCTTCGGACCTCGACGCCTACCACGCACTTGTTGCCAAGCTGCGTCTCGATGACCAGTCGCAGCGTATCGAACTGACGGCCTTGCCGAAGCCCGAGGAGAAGACCGCGGAAATTCATGAACTCGATGCGGATGGCCTGCGGGATCGCTGGACCCAGATGAAGGATGTGCATGAGTTCTTCGGCATTCTGCGTTCACTGAAGATGACGCGCCATCAGGCGGTGCAGGTGATCGGGCAGGACTATGCCTGGGCACTGGATCGCGACGCCTTGAGCGCCATGATGCAGCATGCGGCGCAGGAGCAGATACCGATCATGTGCTTTGTCGGCAATCGTGGCTGCATCCAGATTCATTCGGGTCCGATTGCGAACATCAAGGCGATGGGGCCGTGGCTCAATATCCTCGATGAAACCTTTCATATGCATCTGCGCCTCGATCACATTGCCGAGTTGTGGGCCGTGCGCAAACCGACCAAGGACGGTCATGTGACATCACTCGAAGCCTACGGCGCCGAAGGGGAAATGATCATCCAGTTCTTCGGCAAGCGCCACGAGGGTTCGGGCGAACGGGAAGACTGGCGCCAGCTTGTTGAAAACCTGCCGCGCGTCCTGCGTTCGGCCGCGTAAGGAAATGACCATGTTGGCTAAACGCCAGAGCAAGCCGGCAAGGCTGCATCTCGCCGCTTCGCTCGCCGGGCTGATGGCATTGCTTTCCGCACAAGGCGTGGCTTCCGCAGAAGAAGTCACCGGGCGTCTTCCTGATGCGGCCCGCGTGGTGTCCATTGGCGATTCCATCACGGAAATCGTCTATGCGCTGGGAGAAGAGGGGCACCTTGTCGGTCGTGACCAGACGAGTACCTACCCGGAAGCTGCGCAGAAGCTGCCAAACGTCGGCTACATGCGCGCGCTGTCTCCCGAAGGGGTTCTGTCCATCAACCCGACGGCCATCATTGCCGTGGAAGGCAGCGGCCCGAAGGAAACCATCGATGTCCTGAAGAAGGCCAGCATCCCCTTTGTCTTCGTACCTGAGGACTACACGGGAAAGAGCATCTCGGCGAAGATACGCGTGGTGGGTACGGCACTTGGCGTTGACGACAAGGCGGAAAAACTGGCGTCGCAGGTCGAGAAGGATTTGCAGGCGGCTGAAGACGCAACGAAGAACATCAAGAACCGCAAGCGGATTCTGTTTGTCCTCAGCGCTCAGGGCGGCAAGATCATGGCCTCCGGCACCAAAACGGCAGCCAATGGGATCATTGCACTGGCCGGTGCCGACAATGCGATCACGGAATATCCCGGATACAAGCCGTTGACGGACGAGGCGATCATCACGGCCAAACCCGACGTCATTCTGGTCATGGACCGCGGTGGTGACCATTCGTCCGACAATGCCGACCTTCTTGCCAATGCTGCGATTGCCGCAACGCCCGCCGGCAAAGACAAGAAGATCATCCGCATGAGTGGTCAGTATCTGCTGGGCTTCGGGCCGCGCGCGCCCAAGGCAATTCACGAGCTGGCAGAAGCCATTTACGGCAACGAACTCGGCAAATGAGTGAGACCGTCTTGAGAAAACCTGCCGTCCTTGCTTCCGCACAGGGCGGCAGCAGACTGCGCCCTGAGGGTGACCGGTCAGCGTTTGCGCGCATGGTCATTGCCTGCCTGTGCGTGGCGCTCGTTGCCACGGTCCTTTTCAGCCTTGCCTTTGGTGCATCCGATGCATCGGTCCTCTCCGTCGTGAAGTCCCTGATTGCTGGATCCGATACCACGGACAATGCGCTCTCCGTCCGTGATCGCATCATCATTTACGATATCCGCCTGCCGCGCGTCATTCTCGGCGCGCTGATCGGCGCGTCCCTTGCCGTATCGGGTGCAGTCATGCAGGGATTGTTCCGCAATCCGCTTGCCGACCCCGGCATCGTCGGCGTCTCGGCGGGCGCCGGGCTTGGCGCGGTCAGCATCATCGTTCTCGGTGGAACCTTCCTCGCCCCGGTGATCGCCCTGTTCAGTCTCTATGCCTTGCCGCTCGCCGCTTTCTTCGGCGCCCTCATCTTCACGCTCGTCCTCTACCGTGTCGCGACGCGGCGCGGGCAGACATCCATCGCCACCATGCTGCTCGCCGGTATTGCGCTCGGCGCCATGGCCGCCGCCTATATCGGTGTCCTGGTCTATGTCGCCGACGACAAGCAATTGCGCGACCTGACATTCTGGGGGCTGGGATCGCTGGCGGGGGCCAATTGGGTCAAGATCGCCGCATCAGGCCCGCTCATTGCGCTCGCCCTCGTCATTTCACCGTTCCTCGCCCGCGGCCTCAACGGGCTCGCCCTCGGGGAAGCATCGGCCAGCCACCTCGGCATCCCGGTACAGCGCTTCAAACGCATCGCCATTGTCACCGTCGCCGCGGCCACCGGCGCATCGGTTGCGGTCAGCGGTGGCATCGGCTTTGTCGGTGTCGTCGTTCCGCATCTGCTGCGCCTCGTGATTGGCCCCGATCATCGCTATCTCCTGCCAGCGGCTGCACTCCTGGGTGCCAGCCTGCTGCTGATTGCCGATGCGGTCAGCCGAACGATTGTTGCGCCATCGGAACTGCCGATCGGCATCGTCACGGCAGCCGTCGGCGCACCGTTCTTCCTGTGGATATTGCTGCGCCGCCGCGGCATTCTGGACCTCTGACCATGATCCGTGTTTCCAACGTCTCCGTATCCCTCGGCCGAAACAGAATCGTCGAGGACGTATCCTTTGATGCGCAGGCTGGCGCATTCACAGTTATCGTCGGCCCCAACGGGTCAGGCAAAACGACCCTGATGCGCGCACTCTCCGGTGATCTGCCGCATGAGGGCGTCATCAGCATCAACAGCATGCCGATCAACCGGTTGAAGCTCTGGCAGATGGCAACCATGCGGGCGATCCTGCCGCAATCCACCTCGCTGTCCTTCCCGTTTACCGTGCGTGAGATCGTCAAGCTGGGCATGACCAGCGGCCGCTCCGGTGCTTCGCGCCACAACGTGGACACACTGCCCGATGAAGCGCTTGAGCGCGTTGACCTCGCGGGTTTCGGTGGGCGGTTCTATCAGGAACTCTCCGGCGGCGAGCAGCAGCGGGTGCAACTGGCGCGCGTCCTCTGCCAGGTCTGGCAGCCGGTGCTCGACGGCCAGCCGCGCTTCCTGTTTCTGGATGAGCCTGTGTCGAGCCTCGATATCAAACATCAGCTGATCATCATGCAGATTGCCCGCGACTTTGCCGATCGCGGTGGCGGGGTCATCGCTATCCTGCATGACCTCAACCTCACCTCCATGTTTGCCGACCGGGTCGTGGTCATGCACAGGGGGAGAGCCGATTCTGTGGGCACCCCCACGGAGGTCTTGACGGATGACCGCATCCTGCGCGTCTATGAATGTGCGCTCAAGGTGGGCGGTCTGCCTGGAAAATCCGTGCCGTTCGTCTTGCCGCAATCCGCAGTGCTCTGAGTACGCGAAGACGTATCCATCTACCTATTGACTAAAAACGACGATTTGATACTAAATATAGATGTTATGGTTCTCTCCGAGTCGCAAGACCGGGAGCTAAGAGGGAAGCCGGTGAAATGTCCTGGACATTGATGCCGGCGCTGCCCCCGCAACTGTAAACAGCGAGTTGTTGTCGACAATGCCACTGAAGCCCAGCTTCGGGAAGGCCGACACCAGCGCCGACCTGTGAGCCAGGAGACCTGCCATGACATGATGAACGTCCACGGGCGGGGTGTCCCGGTGTGTCGCTTGCAATGGTCGGCCGCAAGCTGACCGGATTCTTGCACGCGTGCGCTCGACCTTTGCCCCCAACATTTGGGGTATAAGCACATGTCTCTTTCTCTTCAAGCCACCCGCGCCGACGGTCAGTCGCCGGTTCGTCCTGCCGAATTGCAGCCATCATCCAGCGAGCCCGGCTATCGCGTCATTCGCCGCAATGGCTCGGTCACACCCTTCGACCCGCTGAAAATCACTGTTGCCCTGACCAAAGCCTTCCTCGCCGTTGAAGGCAATGTCGCTGCCGGTTCGCGCCGGGTACACGATGTCGTCGAAGGCTTGACTGCAGAGATCGTGACAACCTTGAAGCGCCGCAGCAGCGAAGGCCGTCTGTTTCACATTGAAGATGTGCAGGACCAGGTCGAACTTGCTCTCATGCGCAGCGAAAACCACAAGGTTGCGCGTGCTTACGTGCTCTACCGGGAAGAACGGGCGCGAGAACGGGCGAAGCTGGTGGAACCGGTGGCCGAAACCGGCCCGTCGCTGAGCGTTACCCTGCTCGACGGAACCAAGACACCTCTCGATGCGGTGCGGCTTGCCCGCATCATCGACGAAGCCTGTGAAGGACTTGAGGGGGCGAGCGCCGCGCCGATCCTCAGCGAAACCCGGCGTAATCTTTATGACGGCATCACCCTCGACGAACTGTCGCTTGCGCCCATTCTGGCTGCACGCACACTCGTTGAAACCGAACCGAACTATTCCTTTGTCACCGCCCGTCTGCTTCTGGACAAGCTGCGCCGCGAAGCCTTGAGCTTTGTCTTCGGCCGGCCTGAACAGGCGACCCAGCACGAAATGGCGGAGCGGTACGCCGATTATTCCCCCGCCTATGTGAAGGCCGGCATTGAAGCGGAACTGCTCGACCCTGAACTCGCCCGCTTCGACCTGCGGAAAATATCAGCAGCCCTGAAGCCGGAACGCGACCTGCAGTTCCAGTATCTCGGCCTGCAGACTCTGTATGATCGTTATCTCCAGCAGACACGCGGTATCCGGTTCGAGTTGCCGCAGGCCTTCCTGATGCGCGTTGCCATGGGCCTCGCCACCCGCGAGATCGACCGGGAAGCACGCGCCATCGAATTCTACGATCTGCTGTCGTCGTTCGACTTCATGGCATCCACACCGACGCTGTTCAATTCGGGCACGCTGCGTCCGCAGCTGTCCTCCTGCTTCCTGACCACCGTCGCCGACGATCTCGACGGCATCTTCAAGGCGGTGAAGGACAATGCGCTCCTCGCAAAATATTCCGGCGGCCTGGGCAATGACTGGACGCCCGTGCGCGGTCTTGGCGCCCATATCAAGGGAACCAACGGCGAAAGCCAGGGCGTCGTACCGTTCCTGAAAGTGGCCAACGATACGGCCATCGCGGTCAATCAGGGCGGCAAGCGCAAGGGCGCGGTCTGCGCCTATCTCGAGACCTGGCATGTCGACATCGAGGAGTTTCTCGATCTGCGCAAGAATACCGGTGACGACCGCCGCCGCACCCACGACATGAACACCGCCAACTGGGTGCCTGATCTGTTCATGAGCCGCGTGGAAAAGGACGAGCCGTGGACCCTGTTCTCACCTGACGAGACGCCGGATCTGCATGATCTCTATGGCGCGGACTTCAAAACTGCCTACGAGGCCTATGAAGCCAAGGCTGCACGCGGCGAAATCCGTGTCTTCCGCACCGTGCGGGCACTGGATCTCTGGCGCCGGATTTTGACGATGCTGTTCGAGACGGGCCACCCATGGGTCACCTTCAAGGACCCCTGCAATATCCGCTCGCCCCAAGGCCATGTCGGCGTGGTGCATTCCTCGAACCTGTGCACGGAAATTACCCTCAACACATCGAAGGATGAAGTTGCGGTGTGCAACCTCGGCTCGATCAACCTTGCCAATCACATTGCAGCCGAAGGTCTCGACCTTGAACGTCTGGCGCGCACTGTGGCAACGGCCATGCGCATGCTCGACAATGTCATCGACATCAACTTCTACACGATCCCGGAAGCGCGCCATTCCAACCTGCGTCACCGTCCGGTCGGTCTCGGCTTGATGGGTTTCCAGGATGCATTGCAGGCATTGCGTATTCCCTACGCCTCCAACGAAGCCGTGGCTTTCGCCGATCTCAGCATGGAAGCCATTTCCTATCATGCCATTTCGGCATCGGTTGACCTTGCCAGCGAACGTGGCAGCTATCCGAGCTTCAGCGGTTCGCTCTGGTCAAAAGGCATTCTCCCGATCGATTCCATTGAACTGCTCGATCAGGCCCGCACGGCGGCCGGCGCCAGGCTTTCGATGGATCGCAGCACTACCCTCGACTGGGAAGCCCTGCGCAAGCGGGTGACGACAACCGGAATGCGCAATTCCAACACCATGGCGATTGCCCCCACCGCAACGATTTCCAACATTTGCGGCGTCGCCCAGTCCATCGAGCCCGCCTATCAGAACCTCTTCGTCAAATCCAACATGTCGGGCGACTTCACTGTCGTGAATGCAGCACTGGTGCATGACCTGAAGCAGCGCGGGCTATGGGACGAGGTGATGATTTCGGACCTGAAGTATTTCGACGGCTCGGTGGGTGAAATCGACCGCATCCCTGCCGACCTCAAGGCGCTCTATGCCACGGCATTCGAAATCGACAGTGCATGGCTGATCGCAGCGGCCTCGCGCCGGCAGAAGTGGATCGACCAAGCCCAATCCCTCAACCTCTATATCGCCAATCCAAGCGGCAAGAAGCTGGACGAGCTCTATCGTCTCGCCTGGAACAGCGGCTTGAAGACGACCTATTACCTGCGCTCGCGCTCGGCGTCCCACGTGGAAAAGTCCACGCTGAAAGGCACGGATGGCAAGCTTAACGCGGTCGCCGCCAAGCCGGTTGCCGAACCGATCATCCTGTCGGAACCGGCCGGCAATGCCTGTTCGATCAATGATCCTGACTGTGAAGCCTGCCAGTAAGCGCGCAACCGCGCCTGCCACACACGCTTTGCAATGAATTGAAGGAAAAGACCATGCTTGACTGGACCAACACCGAAGCTGCCGCCAATGCTGCCCGCGCCATCCACCCCGCTCTTGCACCGGATCAGGCACCCACCGCCGATGCCACGGGTCTTGGCGATATCGTACGCGGCGGTGGCCGTGTGCGCGTCGACGACAAGGCGATGATCAATTCACGTGCCGACGTCAACCAGCTCCTGCCGCTCAAATATCACTGGGCCTGGGAGAAGTACCTCAATGGCTGCAACAATCACTGGATGCCGACAGAGGTGTCGATGCAGGCAGATATCGCCCTGTGGAAATCCAAGGACGGGCTGACCGACGACGAACGCCGCATGATCAAGCGCAATCTCGGTTTCTTCGCGGCATCCGAGTCACTTGTTGCCAACAATATTGTCCTTGCCATCTACCGGCACCTGACCAATCCGGAATGCCGCCAGTATCTCTTGCGTCAGGCCTTCGAGGAAGCCGTCCATACCCATACATTCCAGTATATCGTCGAAAGTCTCGGGCTGGATGAGGGCGAACTCTTCAACATGTATCGCGAAGTGCCATCGATCACCGATAAGGCGGCATGGGCGCTCAAGCATACGCAAAATCTCGACAACCCGGATTTCAAGACCGGCACGCCGGAGATGGATCAGCAGTTTCTGCGCGATCTCGTGGCCTTCTACGTCATTTTCGAGGGCATGTGGTTCTATACGGGCTTTGCCCAGATCCTGTCGCTCGGCCGACGCAACAAGATGGTCGGCATTGCTGAACAGTATCAGTACATCCTGCGCGACGAGAGCATCCACATGAATTTCGGCATCGACGTGATCAACCAGATCCGTCACGAGAACCCGCATCTGTGGACGACAGCCTTTACCGAAGAACTGCGCGGGATGATCAGGGATGCGGCGGAGCTCGAGGCGTCCTATGGCCGCGATACGATGCCGCGCGGGTTCCTCGGGCTGAATGCTGCGCTTTGCGAAAGCTATATGCACTTCATCGCCAACCGGCGCTGCGCCCAGCTTGGCCTTGCCCAAGTCTTTCCCGACACGGACAATCCGTTCCCGTGGATGTCGGAAGCGATGGATTTGAAGAAGGAAAAGAACTTCTTCGAAACCCGGGTTATCGAATACCAGAATGGCGGAGCGCTGGCATGGGATTGATGCGTAGAATGCCGGCTCCGAGGACATTTTCGTCGCGTGGCTGCGCATAATGCGGGCATCGCAGCTGCGGCGGGACAGGACGCCGCAGCTGCGACAGAATCTGCCGCCAATGGAATTGATTTGTTGACATAAAGATATCTTTATGTGAGTTTACGCCTCTCGTCCCAAGATGGCCAAGAGGCGTTTAAGTCATGAATATTGCAGTCGATAATCTGTTCGGTCCCATGGGCGCTCCACGGGATGGCTCGGAGGTGTTTGAAGCGCTGACCAAGGCGGCGCGCGAACGCATCCTGATTCTCGACGGGGCCATGGGCACGCAGATTCAGGGCCTCAGCCTGAACGAGGACGATTTCCGCGGCGAACGCTTCGCCGACTGCTCCTGTCACCTGCAGGGCAATAACGACCTTCTGATTCTCACGCAGCCCCAGGCCATCGAGGACATCCATTACGCCTATGCCATGGCCGGTGCGGACATTCTCGAAACCAACACGTTCTCCTCCACGACCATTGCCCAGGCTGACTACAGCATGGAAGAGGTTGTCTATGAGCTGAACCGCGATGGCGCCCGCCTTGCCCGCCGGGCCGCGATCAAGGCCGAACAGAAGGACGGCAAGCGCCGCTTCGTGGCCGGGGCGCTCGGACCGACGAACCGCACCGCATCCATTTCGCCTGACGTGAACAATCCCGGCTATCGCGCTGTCACCTTCGACGATCTGCGTATCGCCTATGCGGATCAGGTGCGCGGCCTGATGGATGGCGGCGCCGATATCATCCTCATCGAAACGATCTTCGACACGCTGAACGCCAAGGCAGCGGTGTTCGCCACGCAGGAAGTCTTCGAGGAAAAGGGCATTACCCTGCCCATCATGATTTCGGGCACGATCACCGATCTCTCAGGCCGAACCTTGTCCGGTCAGACGCCGACGGCGTTCTGGCATTCCGTGCGTCACGCGGAACCCTTCACCATCGGCCTGAACTGCGCGCTTGGCGCCAATGCGATGCGCGCCCATCTGGCTGAAATCTCCGGCGTTGCCGATACATTTGTCTGCGCCTATCCCAATGCCGGTCTGCCCAATGAATTCGGCCAGTATGACGAAAGCCCCGAGGCGATGGCCGAGCAACTGGAAGGCTTTGCCAGTGAAGGCCTGCTGAACATCGTCGGCGGCTGCTGCGGTTCGACGCCCGATCACATCCGGGCGATTGCCGAGGCGGTCAGCAAGTATCCGCCGCGCCAGATCCCGGAAATTTCCACGCATATGCGCCTGTCCGGCCTTGAACCGTTCACGCTGACCAAGGACATTCCGTTTGTGAATGTGGGCGAGCGCACGAACATCACCGGGTCGGCCAAGTTCCGCAAGCTGATCACCGCCGGCGACTTTGCCACGGCGCTGGATGTGGCGCGCGATCAGGTTGCCAATGGCGCGCAGATCATCGACATCAATATGGATGAAGGCCTGATCGACAGCGAGAAGGCGATGGTCGAGTTCCTCAACCTGATTGCTGCCGAGCCCGATATCGCCCGCGTGCCCGTCATGATCGACAGTTCCAAGTGGGATGTCATCGAGGCCGGACTGAAATGCGTGCAGGGCAAGCCGCTCGTCAACTCGATCTCCATGAAGGAGGGGGAGGAGGCTTTCCTTCACCATGCCAAACGCGTGCGCGCCTATGGCGCGGCCGTCGTGGTCATGGCCTTCGACACGGAGGGCCAGGCCGATACGCTGGAGCGCAAGGTCGAGATCTGCACCCGCGCCTACGAACTCCTGACCAAGGAAGCCGGGTTCCCGCCCGAAGACATCATCTTCGACCCGAACGTGTTTGCGGTTGCCACCGGCATCGAGGAGCACAACGGCTATGGCGTTGCCTTTATCGAGGCGACACGCCAGATCACGGAAACGTTGCCGCATGTCCACATCTCCGGCGGCATCTCGAACCTGTCCTTTTCGTTCCGCGGCAATGAGCCCGTGCGCGAAGCCATGCACGCGGTGTTCCTCTACCATGCGATCCAGGTCGGCATGGACATGGGCATCGTCAACGCCGGACAGCTGGCAGTTTATGAATCCATCGATCCGGAACTGCGCGAGGCCTGCGAGGATGTCGTGCTCAACCGCCGCGACGATGCGACGGAACGGCTGCTCGACCTCGCCGAGCGCTACAAGGGATCGGCCGGCAAGGAAGCACGTGAGCGTGATCTCGCCTGGCGCGAATGGAGCGTGGCCGACCGCATTTCCCACGCGCTCGTCAATGGCATTACCGAATTCATCGATGTCGACACGGAAGAGGCGCGGCTTGCGGCCGAACGGCCGCTGCATGTGATCGAAGGTCCGCTGATGGCGGGCATGAACGTTGTCGGCGATCTCTTCGGTGCGGGAAAGATGTTCCTGCCGCAGGTGGTCAAATCCGCCCGCGTGATGAAGCAGGCCGTGGCCTTGCTCCTGCCGCACATGGAGGCGGAGAAGCTCGCCAATGGCGGCACGGGCGAACGCGAAAGCGCCGGCAAGGTGCTGATGGCGACGGTCAAGGGCGATGTGCATGATATCGGCAAGAACATTGTCGGCGTCGTTCTTGCCTGCAACAATTACGAGATCATCGATCTCGGCGTGATGGTGCCCGCCACCAAGATTCTGCAAACGGCAAAAGAGCTGAATGTCGATATCATTGGCCTCTCCGGCCTGATCACGCCGTCGCTCGACGAAATGGTGCATGTCGCGTCCGAAATGGAGCGCGAAGGGTTCAATATTCCGCTTTTGATCGGCGGCGCCACGACAAGCCGCGTGCACACGGCGGTGAAGATCAATCCGCGCTATCACAAGGGCCAGACGGTTTATGTCACCGATGCAAGCCGTGCGGTCGGCGTCGTCTCCCAACTTCTCTCGCCGGATACCAAGGGCGGCTTTGTCGATAACATCCGTAGCGAATACACCAAGGTTGCCGAGACCCATGCCCGCAATGAGGCAGACAAGCAGCGGCTGTCACTGGAAAAGGCCCGCGCCAATGCCCACAGGATCGACTGGTCGGGCTATGAACCGCCGAAGCCGTCCTTCCTTGGAACGCGGGTGTTCGAAAATTACGACCTCGCCGAACTGTCGCGCTACATCGACTGGACGCCATTCTTCCAGACATGGGAGCTGAAGGGCCGCTATCCCGCCATTCTCGACGATGAAAATCAGGGCGCGGCAGCGCGGCAGTTGTTTGCCGACGCGCAGGCCATGCTGGCCAAGATCATTGATGAAAAGTGGTTCAATCCGAAAGCCGTCATCGGCTTCTGGCCGGCGGGAACTGTCGGCGATGATATCCGCCTGTTCACCGACGAAGGGCGCCAGAAAGAGCTGGCCACACTCTATACATTGCGCCAGCAGCTGTCGAAGCGCGATGGCCGGCCGAATGTCGCCCTGTCGGATTTCGTCGCACCTGTTGCCAGCGGCAAAGGGGATTACATCGGCGGTTTCGTCGTGACGGCAGGTATAGAAGAAATCGCCATTGCCGAACGGTTCGAGCGGGCGAATGACGACTATTCGTCCATTCTGGTGAAGGCCCTTGCCGACCGGTTTGCCGAAGCCTTTGCCGAGTTGATGCATGAACGGGTGCGCAAGGAATTCTGGGGCTATGCACCGGATGAAACTTTGAAGCCAGATGAACTGATCGGCGAGCCCTATCGCGGCATCCGCCCGGCACCCGGCTATCCCGCGCAACCCGATCACACGGAAAAGGATACTCTGTTCAGCCTGCTCGACGCGGAAAGGCAGATCAACGTGCGCCTCACCGAAAGCTACGCCATGTGGCCGGGCTCGTCGGTTTCGGGCGTCTATCTCGCCCACCCGGAATCCTACTACTTTGGCGTCGCCAAGGTGGAGCGCGATCAGGTCGAGGATTATTCGGAGCGCAAGGCAATGCCCGTCGAAGAAGTCGAGCGCTGGCTCGGCCCGATCCTCAACTATGTACCGGCCCCACGGGTTCAAGCGGCGGAGTAACTCTACAACGCCCTCATGCCACGATCATTGTGGTCTTGTACGGCTGTTCGCGATGCTCCGTGAACGGCGTGTTCTACGACATTGGTATATGTTGCAAAATTACATTTCTAAGCTAACTTTCTTTCATAGTTGAAAATTAGCTACATTTCTCGACTATTGGTATCGATTTTCATGGTTCCAATCTCACTCGCCAGAGGATTTTTTACGCAACCTTTTTACATCTGATCCAATTGAAGAACGGAAATATAATGAAAAACATTTTACCATATGCATCGGCACTTTTGCTTTGTTCAGTTTTGTCTGGGTACAACACCGATCGAGCCGCAGCACAACAATCGACATCCGGCAGCGCTCCTATGCCGGCAGTGACTAAACTCGCGGCCAAACCACCCATGGGGTTCACAACGTGGTCGCGTTTTAAATGCAACGCCCAAGACCCATTCAAGAATTGGCCGAAACTGGAAACAATCAATGGCGTCCAAGCGCCGTTGAATGACGACGGCAGCCGAAGTCAATACTCGTTCCAGCACTTCATGCTGGACCAGGCACGTGCGATGAAAGATTCCGGCCTGCTGGATGCAGGGTATAGCTATCTGAACGTCGATGATTGCTGGATGAACCGGGCGCGGGACGATAATGAATCTCTAAAAGGCGCGGCGAGCTGGACTTATGGCCATTGGCCTGACGGCTCACATAATGGTTTTGATGCTGATCTCAGCCAATACGTTCAATATTTACATTCTATGGGGTTTAAAGCCGGGCTCTACAGCAGTTCCGGACTGCGGACCTGTCAAATCTTTCCCGCATCGGCAGGGCATGAAAGGCAAGATGCCACTGCTTTCGCAAAATGGGGTATCGACTATCTGAAGTACGATAACTGCGACTATGACAAAAGTGACGACCCGTCCGACTATTCGTATTGGCCAAAAAAAGAACGCCCCGGCGCGGTTACTGCCAAACCCAAAAATGAGCTCTTCAAAGCAATGGCAGATGCTCTGGCAGAAGCCACGAAAAATAGCGTTCGTAAAATCATTTTTGAAGAATCGGCGCCAGCTGCATATGGCAATAACGCCAGCGAAAAATATACAACAATGGATTGGGTTCGCCCGCTCGGCCAGATGTGGCGTGTCGGGGGTGACATTAAGAACTACAGATATGATGCAGTCTCCAGTACGCTCAGCAATCCCTGGTCATCCGGTGCAGGAGGAGAGAACGACAAGGGTGTCTATCCGAGTTTCTATATTGCCGTGGCACTTTCCCGTTACGTCGCGCCTGGCAGTTGGAATGACCCGGATCAGTTGCTCATCGGTGACAACGGCATGAACACGGATGAGGAAAAGAGCCAATTCGCACTCTGGTCCGTCATGGGGGCTCCGCTGCTTCTCAGTACCGATGTACGGCGATTGACAGAATACTACCAACAGAAGGGAAGGGATGATGCAGGCGTAACCCTCGCGCATCTCAGGGATTCCCACAAGATTCTGACAAACAAGGATATTATCGCCGTTGATCAGGATGAGCTCGGCATCGGCGGATATATCGCATATCAAACGGATCCCGCTACAGACAAGGGGATGGACGTTGTCGTTAAGCCCCTCAGCAATGACCGTCTTGCCGTTGTCGTTCTCAACAAAAGCAATACCGAGCTTCAGCCGCAGAAAATAAATCTGTGGTCCATAGGCCTCAACCTTTCCGGGCAAAAAAGCTGCACAGTTTTCGCAAAAGATCTCTGGGATAGTAAACCGGAAGGCCCCCTACAAGATAAACAGCTGTGGACCAGGCCAATTCCAGCTCATGGGAATGCCATGTTCCGGCTCGCAGCGAAATGCGATGGCAAAGCGGTCAAAGTCATACCCACCGGTCAGATCTATTCCGTGGCGGGTAGCGGCAAAGCGGGGTTTTGTCTCACAGTGTCGTCCAAGGACACGGCAACTGCCAAATTTGCCATCAGCGCATGCAATGGATCCGACCTGCAAATCTGGTCGCGTGATATCGCCACGCACCGCATCAAACTGGCAGCAGATGCGGATCTGTGTTTATCCATGGCTGCAGGTAACACGTTCGGCCTTGCCAAGTGCAAGATCGGCGAAAACGATGGCATATATTATCACACTGACATTCAGGATTTCTCGTACTACTTGAACGGTTCCCTTGCCAACGAAGCCTTGGAGCCAACTGACGCGGCGGTGCTTAGACCAAATGCGACGCGACAGTGTTTGGACATGTATGGTGGCCCATTTGTCGAGAACAACCCGGTAGCTCCTTATCAGTGTGCCGGATCGGCAAATCACGTCAGCCAAATCTGGTCAGCACCGGGCGCTCCGGGATAGCCCACGTCTCCTTGAGCGCCATCGGAAAGATGGCGCTCAGGAAATGCCGGTGCAAGCAATCAGGCGGCGGAGTGAAGATAATTGCGGGGAGGGGCGCCCAGCATGCGTTTGAACATGGTGGTAAAGGCGGGAACGCTGTTATAGCCAAGATCAAGCGCAACGCTCGTCACCGCTTCACCTCCGGACAGACGCGGCAAAGCGGATAGCAGGCATGCCTGCTGGCGCCATGTCGACAGGCTTAAGCCCGTCTCGCGCCGGAAAAACCGCGTAAAGGTGCGGCGGCTCATGCCGAGGCGATCGGCCCAATTGTCGATATTGGTGCGGGGTGAAGGGTCTTGCAGAAAACCCCGGCACAGCGCCGCCAGCCTGGTGTCATCGGGGAAGGGCAGGCCGAGCGGGCGCTCTTCCAGCTTGGGAATCTCGTGCAGCAGCAATCCCATCATGAATGTCGTGCGCGGGCTCGCCTGCTCGTCGGACGGAGAAGCCACAACCTCCCGGATCAGCGTATCCATGAGCGGGGTCAGAGCAACCACGTGCAGATGGTTCTTCAATCCTTCAACGGCATCGGGACGGACATAGATCGAATGCATGGCGACATCGCCGTGCATATCCACCGCATGCCGCACGCCCGCCGGCAGCCATAGCGCATGATGCGGCGGCACCATCCAGCGGCCGAACTTGGTGGAGACCATGACAACCCCGGTCATCGCGTGCAGAAGTTGCGACAGGCTGTGCTGATGCTCCGGAACATGGCACCCGGTGGGATAGTGCGCCAATCCCGCAACCACATCGCCCTTCGATTGCTCAAGCCATTCCAGCCGCTGCAGATGCACGCGCCCCAGATCCCTGGCGTGGAAACTCATCTCGGGAAACTTCAGATAGAGCATCGGCTTGGCCCACTTGCGAAAGAAATAGACCAAACCACGAAGGCAGGTTTTGTGCAACAGGTATATCAGGGAAGGGAAGGGTGACGCGAAGCACGCAATCAACACCCTCATTTTCCGATGGAACGCCCGATATGACCGATACATCCCTGCCCGCACAGCGCTCTTCCGCTGAAATAACTGCCTTCGGCATCATCTTTGCCGTGAGCTTCTGCCATCTGCTCAACGACATGATGCAGTCCATGCTCTCGGCCATCTATCCGATGCTCAAGACCAACTATGGACTCGACTTCAAGCAGATCGGCCTGCTGACGCTCACCTTTCAGGTCACAGCGTCCCTGCTGCAGCCTGTCGTCGGCACCTATACCGACAAGCGCCCGATGCCCTATTCCCTGCCGGTCGGCATGGGCTTTTCGCTGGTTGGCCTCGGCCTCTTGTCGATCGCCACGCACTATTCGATGCTGCTGATCGGCGCCGCTTTCATCGGCATCGGCTCGGCCCTCTTTCCTCCCGAGTCCTCCCGCGTCGCGCGCCCGGCCTCCGGCGGGCGGCATGGCCCCGCCCAGTCGCCGTTCCCGGGTGGCGGGAAATTTCGCACCGCCCTCGGGCCCTTTCTTGCAGCGTTCATCCTCCTGCCGCACGGCCAGCAGAGCATCGCCTGGTTCTCGGCGGCGGCACTGATCGGCATGATCGTCCTCTATCAGGTCGGCAACTGGTACCAGCGCTATCGCGCCGCCAATGCGAAAAAGCCGCCGGTCAGCCGTACCCTGAAACTGCCGCGCCGCAAGGTGACGATGTCGCTGATCATTCTCACACTGCTGGTGTTCAGCAAGAACATCTATCTCGCCAGCATCTCCAGCTACTACACCTTCTACGTGATCCACAAATTCGGCATCACCGTACAACAGTCGCAGCTGATGCTGTTCCTGTTCCTTGGCGCCGCTGCTGTCGGCATCATCGGCGGCGGACTGGTTGGCGACAAGATCGGCGTCAAGACCGTCATCTGGTTCTCGATCCTGGGCGTCCTGCCGTTCACGCTGCTGATGCCCTATGCGAACCTGTTCTGGACCGGCGTGCTGACCGTGTTCATCGGCCTCATCCTGTCCTCGGCATTCCCGGCCATCGTGGTGTTTGCGCAGGAGCTGGTGCCGGGTCGGGTCGGCATGATCGCCGGCATCTTCTTCGGCTTCGCCTTCGGCATGGCCGGAATTGCAGCCGCGGTTCTCGGGGTCGTTGCCGACAACAAGGGGATCGACTTTGTCTATATGGTCTGTTCCTACCTGCCATTCCTCGGCCTGTTGACCATCTTCCTGCCGAGCATGCGCGAGGTGAAGGGTGAACCCGTGGCAGTCCCGGTATAACATTGTTGCCATAGAGCGACAGTCGCTGAAATAACGGCACTCGACAATAACGGGGCCGGATCATGCGTGATCCGGCCCCGTTTTCAATTGGCTCAACAATTTCAAGAACTAAAGATGATTTTTATACTCATATTAACTGCGCTAGTGCAAAGCCTGCTAGAAATGTTCTAAATCATTGGCATTGCCTGATATTTCCAATGGTTTTATGCCAATCAAATGACGTTTCAACCGCAGATGAATACGAAGATAAACGGCTTTTCCGTCGTCGGGGGCTTGCAGCAGCGCGCCTGGGACGGTGTTGTCGCCGATCTATTCAGCGTGAATTGCGCGCCCGATGCCAGCGGTCAGTATGAGGCGAGGGATCCCCGGCTCTTCATCGTTCTCGACGGCCTGAACACCGGCACGTTCAACGTGCGGCTGGACCCGCAGAGCAAGGATCTCGGCAGCGATGGCGTTGCCAATCCGATGTGCTATGTCCCGGCGGGAATGCCGCTCTGGTCCCGCCTCCGCGAGGTCAAACATATCCGCCACATCGACCTGCACTTCAACGTCCAAACACTGGTCAAACGCTTTGGCGACGGGGTTGATCTTGGCGCGGTCACGCGGCCACGCCTGATGTTTTCCGATCCGCGCATCCTGGCGCTGGCCAATCTCATGGCAGGGGAGTGTGCCAATCCCGATCCGCTGCACCCGCTCTACGGTGAGAGCCTGGCAATCTCGGTCTTCACGCTGCTGTTCGACATCAAGGCCAAAGCAGAGCGCAAGCGCAGCAAACTCGCGCCCTGGCAGCTGCGCCGTGTCACCAACTATCTCGGTGACAACTGGATGCGTGCGGTCCGCCTGCAGGAACTGGCGGATCTGACGGGATTGTCGCAATCGCATTTCAGTCATGCCTTCAAGGCTTCGACCGGCATGCCGCCGCACCAGTGGCAGATGCGCGCGCGCGTGCGCCGCATCGAAGAAATGCTGCTGCGGACCGGTCATAGTCTCAACCACATCGCGGAGCTCGCAGGCTTTGCCGATCAGGCGCATTTCACCCGCGTGTTCCGCCAGCACACCGGCCTCACGCCGGCCGCCTGGCAACGCAGCCGGAAATAAGCATTGTCGCCAGGCGACTTTAGCCCAGAAACATTCAACGGCCGTGATTTCGGACAAGACCCGCATTTATAGTTGAGTTAAATAGTCATAATATTTCAGGCACACGATGATACCGGCGCGGGCGCAGCGGCGTGCGGTGTCATTGTTCTTTGGGGTTTTTGGGGCGACACATGACAAGACATAACCGGACACGGCGGGCAGGGCTTCTGTTTGCCGGCACAACCCTCAGCATTGCGCTTCTGCCAATCGCAGCCATGGCGGAAGAATCCATCGTCCTCAAGGAAATCGTCATCGATGGCGGCAACGGCACGGCGACCGGACCCGTCAACGGCTACGTCGCCAAGAAGACCACCGCCGGTTCGAAATCCGCCCTGCCGATCACCGCCATTCCCCAGTCCGTTTCCGTGGTCGGCCAGCAGGAACTGCAGGATCGCGGCGTCAAGAAAGTCGATGAAGCCCTGCGCTATACCGCAGGCATCACCGCAGCGCCCTTCGGCGAAGACCCCGATACGGACTGGATTTTCATTCGTGGCTTCCAGGCCACGCAAAGCGGCGTTTTCCTCGATGGCCTGCCGCTCTTCGGCTATGGCTTCGGCGGATTCCAGATCGATCCCTTCATGCTTGAGCGGGTTGAAGCCCTCAAGGGCCCCGCTTCGGTTCTCTATGGTGGTGCCAATCCCGGCGGCATCGTCAATATGGTGAGCAAACGTCCGGAAAAGGATCGCTTCGGCCGGATCGAGACGGGTGTCAACCAATATGGCAATGCCTATCTCGGCGTCGATGTCGGCGACAAGCTCGATGAAAACGGCGTCTGGACCTACCGCTTCACCGGTCGGATCGCCGGCGGCGAACAGCAGACGGATTTTGCCAAGGATTTCCGCGGCTCGCTTATGCCGCAGATCACCTATGCGCCATCAGCCGACACAAAAGTCACTGTGTTCGGCCAGTTCTCCGCCCTCGACCAGACCCATGCGGGCGGCGGGTTCCTGCCTTATTACGGCACCGTCAAGGACGCGGCATTCGGCAAGATCAGCCGCAAGGCGAATTTCACCGAGCCAAGCATCGATGACGGCCAGAACCGCCAATATTTGTTTGGCTACGAAGCGGAACACACATTCGACAATGGCTGGAAGCTCAGCCAGAATGTGCGCTACGGCCATCAGAACAAGAAAGAAACCAGCCCCTATCCCTATGGTTATGTTGATCCGGCCTTCCCCTATGGCGGCGGTCTGAAGCCGACAACACCCGATAATCTCCTGTACCGGATCGGCTTCAACCACGATACGAAGGTCGACACGTTCCTGATGGACAACCGGGCCGAGAAGCAATTCACCACCGGCGCGCTCGAACACAATTTCCTGTTCGGCGTCGACTACAAATATTTCAAGATCGACCAGGTGCAGGCATCCGGCGGTGCAACGCCGATCAGCGCCAGCAATCCGGTCTATGGTGCCCCGCAGGGCCCGACCAGCGTCTATCTCGATCAGGTTTTGAAGATGAACCAGATTGGCGTCTACACGCAGGATCAGGTGCGGTTCGGCGATGGCTGGCTGATGACCCTGAACGGCCGCTATGACTACGTCAACATCTCGTCGGATTCCGCCGAAGGCCCGTTCTTCCCGCTTGGCCCGACCTATGACTACAACAGGAGCGCCGTCAGCGGCCGCGTCGGGCTGGGCTATGAATTCTCCAACGGCGTGACGCCCTATGTCAGCGCGGCAACCTTCTTCAATCCGGTGATTGGCGTCACCCTTGGCGAACCGCTGAAGCCGGAAGAGGGCTATCAGTTCGAAGCGGGTGTCAAATACGCCCCGGATTTCGTTGACGGCTTGCTGACGGCATCCGTGTTCCAGATCACCAAGCAGAACGCGCTGTCGCGCGTTCCCGGTACCTTTATCGACACGCAGCTGGGCGAGGTCAAATCGACCGGGCTGGAACTGGAAGGCAAGGTCAATATCGACCAGAACTGGAAGGCCCTGGCATCGCTGACCGTGCTCGATATGGAGATCACCAAGGATGAAGACCCGGCATTGATCGGCAACTGGCCGACAATCGTCCCGAAAGTGTCCGCAGCGTTCTGGCTGGATTACACGGTCGACCAGGGACCGCTGCAAGGGGTCAATCTCGGGGCAGGGGTCCGCTATCAGGGCGAGTCCTACGCCAACAAGGCCAACACGCTGAAGGTTCCCGGCGCCACCTTGTTCGACGCCGCTATCCGCTACGAGAAGGACAGCTGGGGCGTCGCTCTCAATGTCACCAATCTTTTCGACAAGGCCTATGTCAAGGGCTGCGACGGCGAGGCGGTCTGCGGTTATGGCGACGGCCGGACGATCACGCTTTCAGCCCACACCAAATGGTAGTTGCACAGCCCTTGTAGAAAACTGCCCATCCGGACACCCGCCATGCACGTCGCGTGGCGGGTGTTTTGTTTGATGGGCCTCCTGACTTGTTTTGTCAGGAGGTGGTTTGAAAACCAGTTTGGATCACCATATAAGGAAAACCATTCTTCCAATGACGGTTCATGCCTCCTGTTTCATTCTACCGGAGACGTCGCAACCGAAAATTCCGTCCGGATAGACCTCATGTCCTCAGCCATATCTGTTTCCAATCTGCATAAAACCTATGATTCCGGGTTTGAAGCACTCAAGAACATCAATCTCGACATTCATCACGGTGAAATCTTTGCCTTGCTCGGCCCCAACGGCGCCGGCAAGACGACGCTGATCAGCACTATCTGCGGCATCGTCAATCCGACATCCGGCACGATCCTCGCCGATGGGCACGACATCCAGAAGGAATATCGTGCGGCGCGCACCAAGATCGGCCTGGTGCCGCAGGAATTGACGACCGATGCCTTCGAGACGGTGTGGAACACGGTGAGTTTCAGCCGCGGTCTGTTCGGAAAGCCGTCCAAACCAAGCCATGTCGAGAAGATCCTGAAAGACCTTTCGCTCTGGGACAAGAAAGACAACAAGATCATCACCTTGTCCGGCGGCATGAAGCGCCGCGTCATGATTGCCAAGGCACTGTCGCACGAACCGGAGATCCTGTTCCTCGATGAACCGACTGCCGGTGTCGACGTCGAGTTGCGCCGCGACATGTGGAATGTTGTGCGCGCTTTGCGCGAGTCCGGCGTGACCATCATCCTGACGACCCATTACATCGAGGAAGCCGAACAGATGGCCGACCGCATCGGCGTCATCAGCAAAGGCGAGATCATCCTGGTCGAAGAAAAGAACGAACTGATGCGCTCGCTGGGCAAGAAGCAGCTGCGCCTGCATTTGCAGGAAGAGCATTCAGCCGTACCCGACACCTTGGCCAAGTACGGGCTCGAACTGGCCGCCAGCGGCAGCGAGCTTATCTACAGCTACGATGCGCATGAGGACAAAACCGGCATTGCCTCGCTGCTCAAGGATCTGGACAAGGCAGGCATAGGGTTCAACGACATTCAGACGAAGCAAAGCTCTCTCGAGGAAATCTTCGTCAATCTGGTGAGGGAACGCAAATGAACCTTTACGCGATCCGTGCGATCTATCTCTTTGAAATGCATCGTACATGGCGCACGATCATGCAGAGCATCATCTCGCCTGTCATTTCTACCAGCCTGTACTTTGTCGTCTTCGGTTCGGCCATTGGCGGGCGCATTCCCGAGATCAATGGCGTCAGTTACGGTGCGTTCATCGTACCGGGACTGGTCATGCTGTCGCTGCTGACGCAGAGCATTTCGAACGCGTCCTTCGGTATCTACTTTCCCAAATTCACCGGGACGATCTATGAATTGCTGTCGGCACCCGTATCCTATTTCGAGATTGTCATCGCCTATGTCGGCGCGGCGGCGTCGAAATCGATCATTCTCGGCGTGATCATTCTGGCAACGGCCGCCTTGTTCGTGCCGTTGCGGATCGAGCATCCCTTTGTCATGGTGCTGTTTCTCGTGCTCACTGCGGTGACCTTCAGTCTGTTCGGCTTCATCATTGGCATATGGGCCGACGGTTTTGAAAAGCTGCAGCTGGTGCCGCTGATGATCGTCACGCCGCTGACGTTCCTGGGCGGCAGCTTTTACTCCATCGACATGCTTCCGCCGTTCTGGCGTACGGTCACCTTGTTCAATCCGGTCGTTTATCTCATCAGCGGCTTTCGCTGGAGTTTTTACGGCTTGTCCGATGTGCACATCGGAACCAGTCTTGCCATGACCTTGGTGTTCCTCATCGTCTGCATTCTGATTGTGCGCTGGATGTTCAAAACGGGGTACAGGCTGAAAAGCTAGGCCTATTCTTCCCAGCGCTGGAAGGGATCGCGATCATCCGTCGTATGATTGCGCTCCTCGGCGCAAAGGAAGGCCGCCGGGATTTCTTCCGGCTTCAGCACGGCAAAGCAATCCGGATCAGGCTCGACGACATCTGCCGGGCCGCTAGGCAAAACAGGCTGCTCGAACGACACCTTGACAGTTGGCCCCATACGCATAAGCTCTGGCGAAGGCCTGCATGATGCAGGAAAGACCCGCCGGGAGTCGAGTCCCTTCAGTGCCCCCAGAATCCGTAGACAACGAGTGCCACGAACAGGGTGACAAACGCGGCAAAGGCGATATGCAATTTCACCAGAACGCTCTTGGTTCCTGATATTCTGGCCTGCAACGGCCGCGTCTTTTCCGGACGGGATCGCAGCCGCATCCGCGCCAGCATGTCGTCCAGGGCCTTGCACCCGTCCAGTTCATCCTCATGCGAGGCGATGAAACGAAACAGAGCGGCATCAAACAGGAGGTAGCCGGTAAGCAACAGGGTGATAAGCCCGCCCACCATCATCAGGGGCCACAGACCGGCAAGCACAGCGCCGCCCTTGTCGGCGATGAGCGACGTTGCCACCATGAGGACGCAGGTCAGGACCCCATAGGTCACTGCGCGATGTCTCAAACGGTGAGCAAATTCAGCAGCATCTTCCTCCATGGCAATTCCTTCCTCCGGCCCTCAACGCATGGCATTCTATGGCCAATCGGGAGCGGCCACAATCGGAGCCTTGAACGATCGGTCCGCCACGCAAGATGGCTCGGCCCCGGCCTCCCGCAGTTTCCATTGCTTCTGGAAAACATGCCTGACGGTGCCCGTCACGGTTGTGCAACATATCTTTCTGCACTAGGCCCTACCCAGCGATCCGATCAATTTTGAGGGAAATGCCACTCTTCCCATGCTGGCGCCCAATTTCTGCAGCACCACAGGGAGCAACAAGGCCGACAGGCCCTATCGTTCAGGCCACTTGCCTGAGCGGACGTCAAGAAGAAGAAAAGGAAAATAACAAAATGCCAGGATTCCGTTTTGCCATTGCGGCGGTCATGACCGTGTTCATGGCCCTCTCGATCTCCGCCTGTTCGGACAACGAGGCCACCCAGCGCAAGGCATTCATCGACTTTCTGCAGACGCGCATCGTCGACAAGAAGGGCGTGAGCGTCCCGCAATTGACCACGGAAGAAACCAAGTCTCTTGGCAGCTATGCAGCACAATACAAGATCATCACCGATTTTCATGCGGCGATGAACGAAAAGATCAGCAAACCCATGGAAGCCCTTGCTGCCAAAGGTGCAATCACCTCCATCGACGATGCCATGAACCGCAAGGATGACATCAAGGCCGCCTATGCCGGCCTCAGCACGCTGCGCACGACCATGGATGAAGAACAGAGCGTCGCCGACAGGGCCCATGCGGCGCTGAAGCAGCCGGAAGACCTCAAGCCCGTCTTTGACAAGGCCTATGAAAAGACCGTGAGCAATCTCGCCAACACCTACAAGGAAATCTTTCCGGCCACGAGCGAGACCTTTGACATCCTCCTGAAGGTCGTCGATTTCGTCGATCAGAACAGGGACAAGATCACCATCTCCGGCTCGATGTTCGAAGTTTCGGATCCCACCATCCAGGCGCAGTTGAACATCCTGCTCGATCAGGTCAATGCCAAGGGGCAGGCGATGTCCGACGCGCAGCGGAAAATGCGCGCGGCCATCTACGGAAACTAGCCGACCCGGCCCCGCGCGGCGACGGGGGCAATGTCGACGACCGCGTCGCCTGATATCAGCACCACGCTGTCGAACAGATTGGAGACCACGCAGGCGTGATTGGGAATGATGCGGACCCGGTCGCCGATCTGCGGCTTGGATTTACACGCCGACACGTCGATCGTCCCGTGCTCCTCGCTGAGCGAGGTGATCACCGCATCGGGAAATTCGACAATCCGCCCGAACCCTTCCATGCCGAACGTATCGCTCGACAGCGATTTTGAGCCGGCATCGATGACCGCACGGTTGTCCGTCGGGCGGCTGACCACGGTTGCCAGAACGGTGAGGGCGCAATCGTCCCAGGTGCCGGCATTCTTTGCCACCTGAAACCGGTCCATATAGATATACGTGCCGGGCCGATGTTCGGTGGCCGCCGTCACCTCATGAGCACGCCACATATCCGGCGAACCGCCGTTGGAGATGATGCACGGATCAAGTCCCGCATCGGCCGCTTTCTGCTTTGCCGCTGCCAGCCATGCCTGGTTCTCCTGCACGCCACCCGCCTTCGGATAGGTCATGAAACCGGCAAAGCGAAGACCGTCGGCGGCGTCGATCACTTTCGCCAGCGCAACCGCGTCATCGGGTGTCTGCACGCCGCAGCGGCCCATGCCCGTATCGCATTCCACCAGAACCTCGAGCGGCTTCGCCGAACCGGCAAAGGCCGCGGCAAGGCCGCTGACGGTTGCGGCGCTGTCCGCCGTCACCGCAAGCTTGATGCGTCCGTGCAGGGCAACGAGCCGGTCGAGCTTGGCTTTGCCGATGATATTGTAGGGAATGAAAATGTCAGTCAAACCGGCATCGGCCATCACCTCGGCCTCGCCCAACTTCTGGCAGGTGATGCCGACAGCGCCAAGTTCCACCTGCCGTTTGGCAAAACGCGGCAGCTTGTGCGTCTTGATATGCGGGCGCACGCGCAGCCCATGCGCATCGGCATAGGCCTGGAAGCGCTGCAGGTTGGCATCGGCCCGGTCCACATCGATCAGGACGGCAGGCGTATCAAGGTCGGACAGTTTCAATTCTCAGTCTCCAAGCGGAAGGTTGGGTGCATCGCTCTTTTGCATGCCCTGAAGATTCTTGATCCGGCGCATGCGTTCCACTGCGGGCGCGCCGATTTTTTCCGCTACGCTCATGGCCAGCATATCGGTCAGGGCAAGCAGGGCATAGCGGGCAGGTGAGGGCCGGTAGACATTCGTGCCTTCTTCGATGTGAAAAGGCAAGACCAGTTGCGCCGCGGCCGCCAAAGACGACTTGGCCGCGGTGAAGGCAATTGTCTTTGCCCCGTAGCGTCCGGCAATGGTCACCGCGTCGATAACCGGCTTGACCTCGCCGGACAGGGAATAGGCGACGATGACCGTATCCTTGTTGCTGGTAGCAGCGGTCATCTGCTGCATTTCGCCATCGATATGGGAGGAGGCCGGAAGACCCAACCGGAACAACCGGTTTTCGAGCTCGGTCGCGGCCATCGACGAGGCACCGCCCGACCCGTAGGCACGAACCATGCCGGCACCGGCAACGATAGCCGCAGCGCGGTCGAGACTTGCCCGGTCGATGAGATTGGTCACCGTTTCAATCGCACTGACGGCACTGGTTGCTATGATTGACGGAATGCCATGGCTCGCCGAACCATCGGCGGCATTGACCGAAATGAACCGCCCGGCAACCGCCAGGGACTGGGCAAGCCCCACCTTGAAATCACGGGTGCCTTCGAAGCCGAGCGAGCGGCAGAAACGGGTAATCGTCGGCTCGCTGACCCCCGCCTTTTCCGCCAGCTTTTCAATGGAAGCATGGGTGGCAAAATCCGCATCCGCCAGAACGGCGGCAGCCACCCTTTGATCGGAGCGCTGGCCATTCTCGGCGATCTCACGCAACCGGGCAACGATGTCAAAAAGCGGCGAAGCCATGTCAGATCCGGTTTCCGGTTTTCCCGTCGAAGACGTGCACCTTGCCAGGATCAACCGTCAGCATCATCTGGCTGCCCGGTTCCGGCGCGATGCGATCACGGAACACCGCGCGCACATCCACGCCGGCAATCGTGCCGAAAAGATGCGTTTCCGAGCCGGTCGGCTCGATCACGGCAACTTTATAAGGGAAACCCTGACCGCTAGCCGCCAGGCGGTAATGTTCCGGACGGATACCCACCTCGATCGGCTGACCGGAAGCGGCCGTCGTATCGCCAACCGGGATCGCGAAACCATCCGATGTCCGCATGCGTACCATCCCGTCACCCCGCTCCAGCGTCCCGGGAATGAAGCTCATGGCGGGCGAGCCAAGGAAACCGGCGACGAATTTGTTGGCCGGCTGGTCATACAGTTCGAGCGGCGAGCCGATCTGTTCGATGCGGCCGCCATTCATCACCACGATCCGGTCCGCCATGGTCATGGCCTCGATCTGGTCGTGCGTCACATAGACGATGGTTGTCTTGAGCTGCTGATGCAGCGCCTTGATTTCCGTGCGCATCTGCACGCGCAGCTTGGCATCCAGATTGGACAGCGGTTCATCGAAAAGGAACAGGTCGGGTTCCCGCACGATGGTCCGGCCCATGGCAACGCGCTGGCGCTGGCCGCCCGAAAGCTGGCGCGGCAGGCGGTCGAGATAGTTGTGCAGGTTGAGCGTTTCCGCTGCCTTGTTCACCTTGGCATCGATAATACTTCCGGCTTCGCGCCGGATTTTCGGGCCAAAGCCGATATTCTTGCGCGTCGTCATATGCGGGAACAGCGCATAGCTCTGGAAGACCATTGAAATATTGCGCTGCTGCGGCGCGAGGCCATTGGTCAGGCGATCGCCGATCCATAGCTCCCCCGAAGAAATATCGTCGAGACCGGCAATCATGCGCAGAAGCGTGGACTTGCCGCAGCCGGAAGGGCCGATGAGAACGAGGAACTCGCCGTCACGCACCTCAAGATCGATGCCATGCAGAACGCTCATGGCTCCATAGGATTTGACGAGTTGTTTGATCTGAAGTCCGGCCATGTCAGTCTTCTCCCGCAAGAACGTCGTTGATGAAGCGCAGATTGCCTGACGTCAACCCGGCATCCACGGCCAGCGCCGTGCCTGTTATTCCAGATGCTGCCGAGGAAGCCAGAAACAGGGCGGCATGTGCCACTTCTTCCGGTGTCACCATGCGCCCGAGCGGATAGTGCGGCAAGACTTTCGCCAGGAGTTCCGGCTGACTGGCGAGGCGATGATCCCATGCGGGTGTGCGCACCGAGCCGGGGCAGACCGCATTGGCACGGATGCCATACCGTCCGCGCTCCACGGCCAGCGCCTTCACATAGGAGATAAGCCCGGCCTTGGCAGCCGAATAGGCCGGGTTACCGAAATGCGAGAGGCCATTGACCGAGGATATGAACACCACATTGCCGCCGCCGCGTCTGACCATGGCATCGACGACCGGCGCCGTCACATGAAAGGCACCATTCAGGTTGATCGCAATCTCGCGATCCCAGACGTCGCCATCCACCTGATCCAGTGTTTCGCCGCGGGTGAAGCCGGCATTGTTGACCAGCACGTCGGGCGCACCGTTCTCGCCGATGAAATCGCCGACGGCCTTTGCGATGCCGGCGCGGTCCGTGAGCTCAAAAACAAGACGATGGGCGAGGGGCAGGTTTTCCAATGCCGCGTCCGTCCTGTCGGCGCCCGAGACGACGGCGCCCGCAGCGGTGAAGGCTGCAATCAATGCCTGGCCGATACCGCCGCCAGCACCGGTGATCAGCACCTGCCTGCCTTTTAGTCCATAGAAATCATGCAAATTGGGTGAGGTCATTGCGCGTTCATCTGTTCCCGTATCATTGGCCCGCTTCCGCAGACAATCTCTCGCGGATTCTACCCGCCTGTTGCCCAGCTAATGGCGGAGCGTGAAAAAAAGCAACATAAAAATACATCAAACCGATGCAAAATTCGCTTGCATGAAATTAAATTACATTTGAAGATAGAGAGGCTGGTTGGAAGAAGCGGCTTGCGGGAGGCGAAGGAGCCTACCCGCCGAAGACGGTTCGCGGACACAAACAAACGCCGTGTGACTGCGGCGATAACAAGGGGAATGACAATGACGTTCAAACAGAAACTATGCCTTCTTGCCGGAGCAAGCATCGTTGCCTTCAGCAGCAGCGCCTTTGCCGCGAGCACCGTGCGTGTCACCATCGCCGAATACAGCAAGGGCACGGGCCCTTACTTCCAGGAAGCGGCCAAGGCGTTTGAAGCCGCCAATCCCGATGTCAAAATCCAGATCGAGGTCGTGCCGTGGGACAGCCTGCAGCAGAAGCTGACCACCGATATTTCGGCCGGCGCCAATGCCGATCTTTCCATCATCGGCACGCGCTGGCTGCTCGACTATGTGTCGGAAGGCATCGTTGCGCCGCTTGACGAGCACATCAAACCGGACTTCAAGGCCCGCTTCATCGACACGTTCCTGACGCCTTCGGTCATGAACGGCAAGGTCTACGGCCTGCCGGTCGCCGCCTCGGCGCGGGCGATGTATTACAACAAGGACATTTTCGCCAAGGCCGGCATCAGCGCGCCGCCCGCGACGTGGGCCGACTTCAAGACCGATGCGGAAAAGATCAAGAAGCTCGGTAGCGAGACCTATGGTTTCGGTCTGCAGGGCAAGGAAATCGAGACGGACGTCTATTTCTACTACGGCATGTGGTCGAATGGCGGCGAAATCGTCAAGGGCGGCAAATCCGGCCTCGATTCAAAGGCAGCCATCGACACCGCCAAGCTTTACAAGAGCTTCATCGATGAGGGCCTGACCCAGCCGGGCGTGACCTCCTATTCGCGTGAAGACGTGCAGAACCTGTTCAAGCAGGGCAAGGTGGCAACGGTCATCACCGCACCGTTCCTCTCGGGCCAGATCAAGACCGAAGCGCCGAAGCTCAACTATGGCGTGGCACCCATCCCGGCAGGTCCGGGCGGCGACAAGGGCACCTATGGCGTGACCGACTCCATTGTTCTGTTCGAGAATTCCAAGAACAAGGAAGCGGCCTGGAAGTTCCTTGATTTCATCTTCACCAAGGAACAGCGCACCAAGTTCGACAAGATCGAAGGCTTCCTGCCGGTCAACGCGGAAGAAGCGAAGGATCCTTATTTCGCTGACAATGCCGATCTGAAGGTCTTCACCTCGCTGCTGCCGAATGCCCGGTTTGCACCGGTCATTCCGGGCTGGGAGGACATCGCCAAGACAACCTCCAATGCCGTGCAGAAGATCTATCTTGGCCAGGGCGAGGCCGAGGCAACGCTGAAGGAAGCGGCTGCCAAGATCAACGCGACGCTGAAATAAGCCGGCCGCGGGAGAGTGGCGCCAGCCGCTTTCCCGCTCCGTCCTTCAGACGCCATATTCTCCGGTCCCATATTCTCCGGTCAAGGAACGCACGCTTATGCAACGGGCAACGGCCCCCTATTTTCTCATCCTGCCCAGCTTCATTCTGGCAGCCGCCATCATCCTCTGGCCGCTGAAGGAGATCGTCTCGCTGTCGCTGCACGACGTGAACCGTTTCGGCATGCTGCGCGAATTCGTCGGGCTTGAGCATTTCCGCGTGCTGTTCGCCGATCCGGATTTCATCGCAGCGACCTGGCGCACGCTGGTCTGGACCGTTTGCGTCGTGCTTGGCACGCTGATCGTATCGGTCCCCATCGCGCTGATCCTCAACGAGGATTTCTACGGGCGCGGCATTGCCCGCATCCTCATCATGCTGCCCTGGGCGATCTCGCTGACCATGACCGCCGTGGTCTGGCGCTGGGCTCTCAACGGCGAAAGCGGCATGCTGAATTCGGCGCTGCGTGATCTCGGCCTGATCGGCAGCAATATCCAGTGGCTGGCCGAGGCGTCCACCGCCTTTCCGATGCAGATCCTGATCGGCATCCTCGTGTCAGTGCCGTTTACGGTGACCATCTTCCTCGGCGGACTGTCGTCGGTTCCCGATGATCTCTATGAGGCGGCGGCCACGGAAGGCGCTGGGCGCTGGGACCAGTTCCGCCTGATCACGCTTCCCCTGTTGCGGCCCTTCATCAATATCGCGTTCGTGCTCAACACGATCTACGTCTTCAACTCCTTCCCGATCATCTGGGTGACCACGCAGGGCGGGCCTGCCAATTCGACCCATATTCTCGTAACCTATCTCTACGAGCTCGGCTTCCGCCTCGGGCGCCTGGGCGAGGCGGCGGCGATCTCGCTGATCATGTTCGCCATCCTTCTGGTCTTCACGCTCATCTATGTGCGGCTGGCCATGCGCGAGGAGAAGGAATGATGAACAGCAAGCTCAAGCGCTCCCTCCTGTTCTGGCTGTTCCTGTCGCCGATCGTCGTGGTGATCCTCTTTCCCTATGTCGTCATGACGATCACCTCGCTCAAATCGGCAACGGAGGTGCTCAACCCAACCTGGTGGCCGGAAGAACTGCACTGGCAGAACTTTTCGGAGATGTGGCAGACCTCCGGCATTGCGTCGGCGCTCGCCAATTCGCTCTACGTATCGACGCTGTCGACCCTGCTGACCATCGTCGTCTCCATTCCCGCCGCCTATGCCCTCAGCCGCTACCAGTTTGCCGGCCGCAACGCCTACCGGCAATTTCTCCTCGTCTCGCAGATGCTGTCGCCCATCGTGCTGGTCATCGGCCTGTTCCGGCTCGTGGCCAATGCCGGGATGATCGACAATCTGAATGTGCTTGTCATCATCTACACCGGCTTCAACATCGCCTTCTGCGTGTGGATGCTGCAGAGCTATTTCTCCACAATTCCACGCGATCTCGAAGAAGCCGCATGGATGGAAGGGGCAAATCGCTGGCGCACGCTGCGCAGCGTCTTCCTGCCGCTCGCTGTCCCGGCAATGGTCGTCACCGCCATCTTCACCTTCATCAATGCCTGGAACGAGTTCGTCATCGCGCTTACCATGCTGCGCAAGGAAGAGAACTACACCCTGCCGATCCGCGTGCTCTCGCTTGTCGCCGGCCGCTACACGGTCGACTGGCACTACGTCATGGCTGCGGCATTTGTGGCATCCGTTCCGGTCGCCATTCTCTTTGCGTGGCTGCAGCGCTATCTGGTGCGCGGGCTTTCCATCGGCGCCGTCAAGTAACCAAGTCAGGGAATTGAACATCATGACAAAACAACATTTCGGATCATCGCATGTGCCGCTGTCACCGGCCGTCCGCGCCGGGGATTTCATCTACATTTCCGGCCAGGTCCCGGTCGGCGCCGATGGCACCGTCATCACAGGCGGCATCGAAGCACAGACAAAGCAGGTGATGGAGAATATCAGGACAGCGCTGGCGCTGGCCGGTGCGGATCTGTCCGATGTGGTGAAGACCTTCGTCATTCTCGAAGATGCGCGCGAGTTCGCCGCCTTCAACAAGACCTACGCGGCCTATTTCCCGCAGAACCCGCCAGCCCGCACCACGATTGAATCGCGCCTGATGATCGACATCAAGATCGAAATCGAAGCCATTGCCTACAAGCCCCTCTGATACATAAAGAACAGGCATTTCCATGCGCATCTTCACCGCCTCCTTCGCGACGGAAACCAATACGTTTTCGCCGGTTCCAACCGACCGCGCCAGTTTTGAAATGGCCTTCTATGCAGGCCCCGGCGAACACCCGGAAACACCGACGCTGTGTTCGGCGCCCATGGTGGTTCTGCGCCGCCGCGCACGGGAGGAGGGCTTTGAACTCATCGAGGGCACCGCGACCTGGGCCGAACCCGGCGGGCTTTTGCAGCAGCGGGCCTACGAGGAATTGCGCGACGAAATTCTCGGCCAGCTGCAAGCGGCCTTGCCTGTCGACGCGGTCATTCTTGGCCTGCACGGGGCCATGGTCGCCCAAGGCTATGATGATTGCGAAGGCGATCTGCTCGAGCGCATCCGCGCGATTGTCGGCCCTGACGTGCTCATTGCATCGGAACTTGATCCGCACAGCCATCTGACACGCAAACGCGTGGAGAATTCCAACATTCTCGCCGCCTTCCTTGAATTCCCGCATACGGATTTCTACGAGCGCGGCGAACACGTCGTCGATCTCGCGCTGCGCACGCTGCGCGGCGAGATCAAGCCGGTCATCTCCACCTTCGATTGCCGCATGATCGGTGTTTTCCCGACCAGCCGCGAACCGATGCGTTCCTTCGTCGACCGTATTCAAGCCTTGCAGGGCAAGAACAATATTCTCTCCATCTCGCTGATCCACGGCTTCATGGCGGACGATCTTCCTCCCGGAGGCCCGCCCCCCCGCCCCCGCCCACCGCGGCGGAGCTGGGGGGGGGGAGAGGTGTGTGTTCGAGGCTGGTGCGCGCGGGCGGGGGTGGGGGAGCGCGCTGAACGGCGGGGGGCAGACGGTGGACGGCCACTGGAGCAAGTAAGTAGGGGGACA